>JAVHPL010000042.1:0-3470 GCA_036170555.1 Sediminibacterium sp.
CACGAAGAAGAGTTACCAGAAGTAAATTATAGTGAGAATACGACCGAAATAGAATTGTCGATTGGAAAATATATTGCTGATATGATTGAGGATGGCAGTACGTTACAAATGGGTATTGGTACCATTCCAGATTCTGTTTTAAAAAACCTCACCAATCACAAAAATTTAGGAATGCATACAGAAATGTTTTCTGATGGAGCAATTCCGCTTATACAAAATGGTACGATAGATAATTCACAAAAGAAAATTGTTCCAGGCTATTGTGTTACCTCTTTCTTATTGGGCTCAAGAAAATTATACGACTTCGCAGATGATAATCCCATTATAAAAGCAATGGATATTAACTATGTGAATGATCCGCGTATACTAAGTTTGAATCAAAAAGTTACTGCAATCAATAGTGCTATTGAAGTAGACATTACTGGTCAGGTTTGTTCTGACTCTATAGGTACTTATCAGTACTCTGGTATTGGCGGTCAAATGGATTTTATTAGAGGGGCCGCATTATCTGAGGGAGGCAAACCCATTATTGCTATACCTTCTGTTACATCAAAAGGAATTTCAAGAATTGTACCCCACTTAAAGCAAGGCGCTGGTGTAGTAACTACCAGAGGTCATATTCATTGGGTAGTAACAGAATATGGAGCGGTCAATTTATTTGGTATGAATATGGATCAACGGGCAAAAGCACTTATTAAAATAGCACATCCAGATCATCGGGAAGCATTAGAAAGAAGCTCATTTGAGCGATTTAAACATTAAAAGGTTCTTTATCAATTACTCAGTGCAAATAAAATAATGAGAGGATAGTAATTTTATTTTTTTTACTTTTTCTTAGCCCCTCTTTTGATGGGTTTACCATATTTTTTTTGCATGGCGTCTTTGCGACTCACCTTTACATTTCGCTTTTGGTTTTTGGCCGATTTCTCATGAAATGCAGGCCCAGCCTCATCCTTCTTTTTAGGCTTGATGTACGGAATTTTCATGTACACTTTAGGCTTCTCCTCTTCTATTAATATTTCGGAGTAAGTTAAATTGGCTGGCAAATCCAATACAGGAATTTCATATTTCATTAATTGCTCAATAGCTAAAATAGCAGGCATTTCCTTTTCTGTAGTAAATGTTATGGCAATTCCTTTTTTGTCGAAGCGTCCTGTTCTTCCAATTCTATGCATATAATTTTCAGGAACATCAGGAGTGTCAAAATTAATTACATGGGTTACTTCTGCAATGTCAATTCCTCTTGCAACAATATCGGTAGCAATAATAAATCGGTAATTACCCTCTTTAAATTGTTTAACAGTATTAAAACGATGGTTCTGTTCTTTATTAGAATGGATAACACCCAATGCACCTGGAAATTTAAGTGCCAATGATTCAAATAATTGATCAGCCAGTTTTTTTGTTGCAGCAAATACCAATACTTTAGACATAGTAGCATCCTGAGCCAATAGAAGTTCTAGTAAATTTACTTTTGTATAAAAGTTGGGAACATTATAACGGGTTTGTTCAATATTATCCAATGGCGTTCCTGTAGGCGCTGCTTCCACTCGAACTGGAGCATTAAAATAAGTATCCATCAATAATTCAACTTCTTCGGTAATAGTTGCAGAGAACAATAAGTTTTGCCTTTTCTGCGGCAATAAATCCATGATATTTCTCAACTGCGTACGAAAGCCCAAATTCATCATTTCATCTACTTCATCAATCACTAATTTTTTAATATTCTTAGTTTTAAAAGCACCGTTCATGGCAAGATCAAATAAACGTCCTGGTGTTGCCACTAAAACATCTACTCCTTTCTCCACTTCCAACTGTTGCGTATTGATATTTACACCTCCATAAACACCAACAACAATCAAACTCAAATAAGATGATAATTTTTTTACTGTTTCTACCACTTGAACAACAAGCTCTCGCGTGGGAACAACAATTAAAATTTGTGGATCTTTATTTTTATCAAATTTCCATTGCTTTAAGCAGGGTAATAAATAGGCAATTGTTTTTCCCGTTCCAGTTTGTGCTATACCACAAACATCCTTACCAGACATAGCAATAGGAAATACTTTATGTTGAATAGTTGTAGGGTTAGTGTAGCCTAAATCATGTAAAGCTGAATAAAGAGCAGTATTGAGATTGAGATCCTGAAAAGTCATATTAAACAATAAGATTCAAAGATAGCTTTAATTATTTTAGACATATTACAATCAACCCCTTTCGCTGATCCCAAGGATTCACGTCGCTGCGCTCCATACATGAGGATTAGCTCTCTCCACTTAGTTTCGTTCGCTGATCCCAAAGGGGTGGGTGTTCAAATACAAATAAAGCCCGTGCGCTTCGCGCACTAAGGCTTTTGCGTAGCTGCGCTTCGCGCTAAGATTAGCTCTCTCCACTTCGTTTCGTTCGCTGATCCCAAGGATTCACGTAGCTGCGCTTCGCGCTTTAGGAGATTAGCTCTCTCCACTTCGTTTCGTTCGCTGATCCTAAGGATTCACGTCGCTGCGCTCCGTACATGAGGATTAGCTCTCTCCACTTCGTTTCGTTCGCTGATCCCAAGGATTCACGTAGCTGCGCTTCGCGCTTTAGGAGATTAGCTCTCTCCACTTCGTTTCGTTCGCTGATCCTAAGGATTCACGTCGCTGCGCTCCGTACATGAGGATTAGCTCTCTCCACTTCGTTTCGTTCGCTGATCCTCATGGGGGGTACTAAAACAATCAAACCCTTTCGCGCTTCGCGCGTTGGTTTTTTATTCCTCACCCTTACGCGAACAAGTTCGCGACGTGCTCGATATAAAAAACCCTCCGACTTCGTCGAAGGGTTTGATTGTTTCGTCGGGAAGACAGGATTCGAACCTGCGACCCCCTGGTCCCAAACCAGGTGCGCTACCGGCCTGCGCTACTTCCCGTAACCTACTGTTCTTGATTTTCACCGGAGAAAATCTAACTATTAGTTTGTATTCAGATTCTTTTTTTTGAATCTGCGGTGAGGGAGGGATTCGAACCCTCGGTACAGTTTAACCCGTACGGCAGTTTAGCAAACTACTGGTTTGAGCCACTCACCCACCTCACCGTCCTTGCTCTTTTCAGAGAGGGCTGCAAAAATAAGTTTCCGTGGGCTAACTGCCAAAAATTGATTGAAAAAACAGTAAAATAAAACATCCCAACCTAAATAGATTGGGATGTGTATTAAAAAGTTACTGAATATACCTGTTACATGGCAGCTAATTGTACTTTCTGTGTTAGTTCCATTACATTTTCTCTAAAAATAGAATCTGTATCCATTAAGTCTTTTACTGTTTGACAAGAGTGAATGACCGTAGTATGGTCTCTACCTCCAAAATGTTCCCCAATTGTTTTTAAAGAATTTTTAGTAAAAGCTTTTGCCAAATACATGGTGATTTGTCTTGCTTGTACAATTTCTCTTTTACGTGTTTTATGCAATAACTTTTCATAAGGAACATCAAAATACTC
>JAVHPL010000042.1:3480-5203 GCA_036170555.1 Sediminibacterium sp.
GGCGTCAATCGTAATTTCCTTACTACTTGTTTTTACAAAATTGCGCAGTACTTTTTTAGCTAATTCCACATCAATTTCTTTTTTATTGAGTGATGACTGTGCCAGCAGTGAAATAAGGGCGCCTTCTAGTTCACGTACATTGGTATTAATATTGTAGGCAACATATTTCACCACTTCTTTTGGCATATCCAAGCCATCATTCTTCATCTTCTTCTCTAAAATTTCTATACGCGTGTCATAATCGGGCACTTGCAAATCTGCACTCAAACCCCAGCGGAAACGGCTCAATAATCTTTCCTGCATACCATCCAAATCTTTGGGTGGCTTATCTGATGTAAGCACTAACTGCTTACCACTTTGGTGTAAATGATTAAAGATGGCAAAAAAGGCATCCTGACTTTTTTCCGCTCTACTAAAAAATTGAACATCATCAATAATCAACACATCAATAAGTTGATAGAAATGAATAAAATCATTAATGGCATTATTTCTACTATGATCCTGAAACTGATTAATGAATTTTTCACTACTTACATACAATACTACTTTAGACGGGTGCATTCTCTTTACTTCATTACCAATAGCTTGTCCTAAATGCGTTTTACCCAATCCTACGCCACCATAAATAACCAAGGGGTTAAATGAATTGGCTCCTGGTTTCTCTGCAACTGTTTTACCTGCCCTTCTAGCAACCCTATTACAATCACCCTCTATAAATGAATCGAATGTATACATATGATTCAATTGAGGATCAATTTGCATTTTCTTTAATCCAGGAATTACAAATGGATTTTTTACTGGATTATCAATCACCAACGGAAAGTTCATTTCATTGTTGTTGATAGATTTAGGTCCACGAGCAGGAATATCCATTGAACCATTTCTACCATTTGAATTTCCACTATCTACCATAATACGATATTCTAATCGAGCATCTTTACTTAATTCACGCTTGAGCGTTTTTGCTAAAAGGGTAACGTAGTGTTCCTCCAAATACTCATAAAAAAATTGACTAGGCACTTGTATCAACAATACATTGCCTTTTAATTCTACTGGAGTAATAGGTTCAAACCATGTTTTATAATGTTGCCATTCTACAATGTCTTTGATAATCTTTAAGCAATTTGTCCAAACAATTTCAGCAGTCTTAGCCATACAAAAAAATGAGCAATTTTATATAATCAGTTTCAATTTTCTATTCCGTTCAAGTTATTCATTTTTCTCCACATGTTAACATGTTAGAAAAAAAATTTGGGGTTGCGAATATGTATACTTTATGTTGAAAAAAAAATTTTTTTATTCGCTTGTTTTTCTCGTTACTACCACAGTATGGGCTTTTGACCAATTTTTCCTGCTATTTCCCGAAAAAATATAGTCTAAACGACCCAATTGTATCCCTCCCCAACACACTTGATTCACCAAAACATCCCCTCCCTTCCTATTCCGATACTTTCTGGGCTGGCTAAAAAACCGGTGTGTATGACCTCCTATTATGAGGTCAATATCATAAGATTCCTTCGCCAATATTTCATCGCTTACTTTATTCTCTTCATATTTATCTCCTAAATGTCTTTTGTAAGTAGACATTTTACAGATCAGCCGCGTAGTTGTCAATCTGAGTTACAGATGTAAAACAATTAAGGCGGCCGATTGGCCGCCTTAATTGTAGTGATAAAAATAACTCTGTCCCACATTCCGCAAGCTCACTGTTTTCTTCGATAGC
>JAVHPL010000043.1:0-1053 GCA_036170555.1 Sediminibacterium sp.
TAAAAAGTAGTTTTGTTAGTTTGGTTTCACACGAATTGAGAACGCCTCTTTCGGTTATTTTATCTAATAGTGATTTAATTAACCAACACGCAGATTATATTGGCCTGGGCGAAAATGGGTTTACAAAAAAATATACACAACGTATTACCGATCAAATAGATATCATGACCAAATTGTTGAATGACTTTTTGGTAGTAGGAAAAATTGAATCTAAAAAAATCATTTCTAAACCAGAGCAATTATTTCCTCAAGAAGTTTTTAAACAATTATTTAAAGAATTTTATTCCCCTTGGAAAGATGGCAGAAAATTGGATTATATTTTTAGTGGCCCCAACCATCCTGTTTATATTGATCCAACTCAATTAAAGCATATTGTAACCAATTTAATAGACAACGCTTTTAAATATTCAAGAGATAAAAAAGCACCCAAAGTAAAAGTAAAAATACGAACCAATAATTGGTCAATTTTAATTACCGATTATGGTATTGGTATTCCAAAAGAAGATACGGCCAACCTATTCAATGCTTTTGTGCGAGGATCTAATGTAGGTGATATTGTAGGAACGGGTGTAGGTTTGATGATTGTTAAATATTTTATAGAATTAAACAATGGAACTATAATGCTTAGAAGTGTGGTAGGAAAAGGAACTGTATTTTATTTACAGTTTAATCATTACCATGAGTCTGTAGATAAATAAATTATATGAAAGACACCACTATATTAATGGTAGAAGACCATAAAGAATTAAGGGAATCGCTAGCAGAAAGCCTTTCATTTACCACGAATGTAACCGCAGTATCTAATGGCATAGACTGTTTAGAAATGCTTAAAAAAGAAATTCCCGATTTAATTCTGTTAGATATTATGTTGCCCTTTCCTTTAGATGGATTTTCTATACTACGTATTTTAAAAAATGACCCACTCTTAGCAGGCATACCAGTAATTTTAATGTCTGCACTTAATAGCGATGAAAAAATAAGTATGGGATTAGAATTAGGTGCAAACGATTATTTGGTTAAGCCCCTTAAAATTAATGAGCTATTACTGAAAGT
>JAVHPL010000044.1:0-3157 GCA_036170555.1 Sediminibacterium sp.
GATGATATTTGGAATTTAGTACGCGCTAAACCCCAATCGCTTAGCATTAGTTTAATTCGCATTATCCTTAACGGACCTTCAGTGGGTATTCATACTATATTAGGAAGTAATATCTCTTACAGAAATCTGTTACAGCAATTGATCGAGTTAAATCCTGCCATTGAAAAAATGCTGCAAGAAAAATATGGCATTCCAGCTCCCACCCAAATTAGCTCCATTGCCCAGGAGCTGATTATCTCGCCAGATAAACTGATCTTCTACAAAAAGAGTAGTGTGCTAGATATGCAAAAATACTATCCGCTACTTTTTTGATTTCCCCGTATTAAATGCCAGCATTACAAATAGAAAAGAAAAAAGCGCTGCACCTAGTACAACAAAGAAGATGGTATTCAGTATTATCTGGATAGTAATACGCAACCACTTTCTTTGTATAAATCGAGTGATACTTTCTGTAAAATTCCATAAAAATTTATACGCAAAAAAGCACCACGCAATGGCAGTAATAGAGAAAATAAATAATAGCATAGGTTTGTTTTAAGATACGCGCTTTAAAAAACCAATAGTTGTTTCTTTATTGCCTTTCAACAATTGCAATTCTTCTTTACAAAATTGCTCTATCAATTGAGCCAAATCAACTGCTTCGTGTAAAAATCGCTCCACTAATAGCTTTTTATTAATATTCATGATCTGTGCGCCTGTTAAAGGATACTGCTCATTTATCTTTTCAAGAAAAGGAATGCCCATCTCCCCAAAATACTGTTTAAACAATTGTAAGCGAATAGCTTTATCGGGCTTTTTATACGCCACTTTATACAAGAGCCTTCTATTGAATGCATCATCTAAGCTATCGGGCAAATTGGTAGTGGCAATAAAGATACCTTCAAAATCTTCTAACTGCTGCAATAGAATATTCTGCATGGTATTATTCATTTGATCTACACTATTATTCACTGAAATTCTTTTGCCAATCAATGCATCGGCCTCATTAAATAATAAGATGGGATGGCGCTCAAAAAATTCCTTTGCCTGTGCATACTCTTTAAATACGCGCCGTATATTTTTTTCTGACTCTCCCACAAACATATCTTTGATCTTAGAAGTATCTACCATCAAAATATGTCTACCCGTTTTTCTAGCCAACTGCTTTACAGTAGCTGTTTTACCCGTTCCAGGCTCCCCATGTAACAAGAGCGTAAAACCCTTATTGGTATTCAATTCACTCATCTTGCTACATATTCTAGTATAGTTTTCGTCTGCTAAAGCATTTTCAAGTGTAGCTATTTGTTGTGCCGTTTGCGTTGGATAAAATAATGGCTCGGCAATAATTTTTTCGCAGTCAATTAATGAAGCGGTTCGGGTGTGAAATCGTTTCTTCTTAATTAAATTTCCTTCATGAAAAATAACATCATGACTCTCTTTAGTAAGATGCACAAACTCGCATTGCATAAAATCATTTTTTTCTAATGAAAGCAATCCATGGCAGATTAATCCATTCTTACCAGACACCATTTGGTTTTTAAATTGGTATGCTTCGCGATTGCTTTTACATACTTTAGAAATAATATCTGGTATACTCGTAATTTCTATCCCATCAAATGCTTCTGCAATAACCATGATAAAAACAATTTGCTCACTTAGGCTTAATTTGAATGAAAGCATCCATTGTATTTCTTTAAAATGCACATGCGACTTTATTAATGCAGCTACCTCTGTTTGCATCGCATCACCGCTGATGGTATCATGGTATTTTAGATTCACCTGATCTACAATAGTTTCCATTAAATCAACAAAACTGGATAATTTTTTTACTTGCAGATCCTTCCTGGTTCCAGACAATAAGGCCTTAATGGTTCTTGAATGGATAATTGCTGGTTTAAAGGGATTCAACCCAACGTTTTTATTAACTGGTTTATCTTGTAACCTTCCCTTCTTGATAAGAGAATGTATAGCAGTGTTAATAATGGGTAACTGTGACAGATCATTTCCGAAATGCGCCACCAACTCTTCCAACTTGCAGCCATCCTCGTTTAAGGATGTCTTTATATAATAACAGAGTACACATAGTTCAATTAAAGTGATTCCAAAAAAGTTGCATAATTGACCTATTTCAGTTGCCATTGGCAAACTTTCCGCTTCTGCCAATTTTTTATTTTTGGTTTGATCGAAAATTTGTTGGCAATATTGAAATAAAAGATTGGGGGAAAATGATTTTCTAGGCATAGATAAGCTTGAGATGCAAAATTGATTTCCCTCTCTACCATCTATTGGCAAACTGATTAATGAGCTTACAATATTTTGTTAATAATAACACTAACAATTCTTTAACCAGATTACCAATAGGTTGCAATACCTTATACTATTTTTGCAGGATGAGTGAAATAGCAGCTACCTATAAAGGAATAGAACTTGATGCAGCTTTAGCCAAAGGATATTTTAGAATGGGCAATGAGATCTATACCACCATTCATGTATTTCATGAGTACTATGGCAAACACATTATTTATAATCCCGTTTTTTGGCTGAGACTTAATTTAAGCAAAGCCCATGAAACCAATAGCACTAAAAGGATTCGACGAAGATGTGCCCGTTTTTCCGTCACTTTTAAACTAGCAGAAATAACAGAAGAAGTTGAATTACTCTATAGTCAATATTTTGCAACCATCCCTTTTGAAGGCTACTCTAGTTGTAAAGAATGCATCCCTCAACTAAATAATGACGAAGCAGTTTTTGATACTTACATGATAGAAATAAGAGATCAGGACTTATTGATAGGAGTAGGATTTTTCGATAAGGGATCTAAAGCCCTCATGTCTGTATTGCATTTTTACCATCCCGAATACAAGCGTTTTAGCATTGGCAAATACCTATTACTGCTTAGCATTGATTACGCTAAAGCACAACAAATGAGCTATACTTATCCGGGCTATATCATTCTCTCTAACCCTAAAATGAATTATAAAATTTTCCCCAATAAAGAAGCAATAGAACTTTATTTATCAAAAGACAATCGTTGGGACCCCTATCTAAACTATACAGAGCATGACCTAAGAGAATATTTCATGAAAAAAATCGTAGGCCTTGATTTTGAAGAGGAGCTTGGAGAAGGTTTTGAAGAGTAAGATTTATTTCTTTTTTAATTTTTTATTGGATATTTTTT
>JAVHPL010000044.1:3257-5149 GCA_036170555.1 Sediminibacterium sp.
AAGGTTTTGAAGAGTAAGATTTATTTCTTTTTTAATTTTTTATTGGATATTTTTTGATAGTTCTGTTTCGGTAGCTGCTAACTTTTCTCTGGCATGAAGTCTTTCCATTAATCGGATATGATCTTCAAGCAGCTCCTGTTTTCGCGTTTGAACAGCAAAATAGCTTTGGGCAAATGCTATCTGTTCTTTCTTTGGATCTCCATTTTGGGCAATCAAATAACAGGCATATCTGGTAAGCATAAAATCCATGACTTCCTTCGACGCCCCTTTGGGCATAGGTATCGTTTTGTTGACTTCAACGAAATGATCCGAAACCGCTTCACCAGTGGTTTTGCAACTTTCTTTGGCTTTTTCTATGGCATTCGTAAAATTCCTCCAATCGGCATATCCCAAAAGCTCCTGCAATTCTCTAGCAAGCCAATATTCAATACCATCCTGCTCATAAGCACTTTCTTCAAAAGATTTATTAAGCTTTACAATGATTGCTTTTTCCATACCGAAAATTTACCAATTTTATTTTTAATTATGGCGTATTCGCCATAATTAAAATCTGTTCTACTTCAATTCATACAAAACTTTATCTGGAATCTGCTTCTGTGCGTCAGCGCCCATTTTCTTTAGCTCTTGCAACTGATTTTCTTTCTGCTTTAGCTGTTCCTGTAATACAACAAGTTCATTGCCTTGTTTTGAATTGGTGTAAAACAAAGTAGCCAGCACTGCTAGCAATACCACTATTCCTCCAATAATAAATACAATCGGCTACATAATTACTGTTTTGTTTGCCTCAAATATCTCGCCTCACTCTACCGCCTATTGGCATAGCAAGATCCTTGCGCTAATTATGAACTTTAGCGATAGTTAGCGGCCATCTCTTGAATGGTTATTTGAATCTGTTTGGCTAAACTGGTTGGTTCCAATACTGTTACTTGCTTTCCATAACTCAAAATACTCATGATCAATTCTTGTGTTATATATAGCTCCAAGGAGATTTCTAACCCATCTTCATTTTGTGCTACTATTCTTTGAGAGGAATGTAGTGGCTGACTAATTATATAAGGTTGCTGATAGGGTGTAAATAGTAATCGGATTCGTTCAGGAATTGCATCATGCACTTGTGTGATACCAAATGAATATTTAAAAAATGCAGCCGAATCAAAGCTACCTGCGGACTGATACTTGCCTTCATTTGCTGGTGTTATGCTTTTTATACGATCCAATGCCATGATTAATACATTTTCGCTCCTGTTAGAATAGCCTGCCACATACCAACGGTTGCGGTATTCTTTCAACAGATACGCAGATAGCTGATGCGTTTTTGCTTCTTTACCAAATCCCTGGTAGTCTACGCTGAGTAACTGTTTGTGAACGATAGCATTGATTAATACCGTAAGCCATTCTCCTCCAGTGGTTTTAACCGGTTCTTCAACCTGAATAATTTGACTGCTCGATTTATCAATGATTTTACTAATTCGGTATCCCTCTATTACTTTGTTGATGGCACTTTCAAACTGTTCAAACAATTTGGTGCCTTTTAGCTGATGCAATAATGCGGTGGAATAATCGAGTGCAGCAATTTCTTCTTCCAATAATGGAAACTCTTTAATAGAAAAATCGGGCTCAGAATAATAATACCCTTTGTGCGTTCGATCAAACTGAATTGGTGCCGAATAAATGTTCTTCATCTCCTTAAAATCTTTATTGATCATGGAGGTAGAGATAGAAACATCTAGCTCAGATTCAATCTTTTCTTGTATTTGCTCTAGCGTAGGATAGCGGCGCATGTTATTGGTTAAACATGCATCTATAATGCGGTATCTAAGTAGTGCGCTTTTATCGAGTGGCATAGTGATTTTAGGGGAGTATAAATTGCCCAAAAATAAAGTTGCCTTATC
>JAVHPL010000045.1:0-1514 GCA_036170555.1 Sediminibacterium sp.
TGAGTAATTTTTTTGGGAGTGGCTTATTCTTTATCAAATTATGGCCAGCAATTTTTGGTGCTGGTACATTTATTTTAACTGCGCGTATTGTTTTGAGTTTAGGAGGCAAAACATTTGCAGTTTTACTGTCATTTTTACCTTTTGTATTCACTGGCTATATTCGACTTTTTTATTTATTTCATCCTAATTTTTTAGATACATTTTTTTGGACCCTTAATGCATACGCTCTCTTTTATTTTATTAAAACAAAGAAAAATAGTTGGTTATATTTATTCGGTATCAGTATAGGAATGGGAATGATGAGTAAATATTCTACTGCATTCTATACTCTGAGTTTATTGTTGGGATTGGTTTTCAGCCAACATAGAACCATTTTTTTAAATAAACATTTGTATTTCGCAGGAATTGTTGCTTTATGCATTTTTGCTCCAAATATGTATTGGCAATACCAACATCAGTTTCCGGTGATTGCGCACATGAAAGAATTACAGGAAGAACAATTACAATTTCAAAGTCCAATCAATTTTTTAATTGGTCAGCTATTGATGTTACTCCCCTGTTTATTTTTATGGCTTCGAGGCCTGCTTTATTTACTCTTCAATAAAAAAAGTGCCCCTTATCAAATATTTGGGCTTGCATATCTTTTTGTAATTACACTATTAATTTTTTTACAAGGCAAAGATTATTATGCAGCAGGTGCGTACCCAATATTATTTGCCTTTGGCAGTTATCATTTTGAACAGTATGCATTGAATAGATCAGCTTTAGCAAAATATTCACCTATTGCCTTTTGTATTTTATTGGGTTTATTTATTTACCCGCTATTACTGCCAATTGCAAAACCTGCAGTTTTATCTGCCTATTATCAAAAAACTGGTTTGAATAAATCGGGTGCATTTGAATGGGAAGACCATCAAAAACATACACTGCCACAAGACTTTGCAGATATGTTGGGATGGAGAGAAGTGGCAATTGCCACTGGGAAAGTGTATCAAAGCTTATCCTTAGAAGAACAAAAAAATACCATGGTGTATTGCAGGGGATATTATTTTGCAGGAGCATTAAATTACTATGCTAAAGAAGCAGGATTACCTGAAGTGTATAGTGATAACGCTTCATTTCTTATTTGGATGCCCAAAAAATATCAAATTAAAAATTTGCTGGTTTTAGCTCATAATATACCCGAAAAAGATGATATCGTTTTTCAACAATTCGAGAATATGACTGTGAAAGATTCATTGATCAATCCATATTTTCGCGAATCAGGCATTAAAATTATTCTGTATCAAAATGGAAACGATTCATTGAATAAGTATATAGAAAAGGGTATCGCAGCTAAGCGATTAAAATTTAATCTTCAATAATAATTACCCTTGTTTCTCCATCAATTGCATTACATGCTGCCATTGGGTTTCGTACAATTGACGCAAGTATAGTTGATCGGCTTTTTCTAACGCTACAATATGATTGGTATTGAGTGCAACATGTTTTGGTGTTCGTATGCCCGGAATTAC
>JAVHPL010000045.1:1614-5114 GCA_036170555.1 Sediminibacterium sp.
AAAAAAATCGGCTTCAGGGAAAGGATTAAATGTAATTAATGAAATTCCCCAGTACCTGATTTTTCCTTGTTGCTGCAATTGCTGCATGGCTTCTATGCATTCTCCATTTTCTAAATGGGCCATTCGGGCCACATGTAATTGATGAAAATCAATGGTATCTCTTTTAAGTCTTTTTAAACTTTGCTCGCATGCATCAATAATATATTGCTTGGAATAATCTATCTGAATTTTTCCATCTAGCCCAATTTTTTGCCCCACTTTACTGGCAATCAAAATGTCTTTTTTGTTGGCCAATGTTTTTCCCAGCAAATCTTCTGAATGTCCCAAACCGTAAAAATCGGCTGTATCAAAAAAATTAATGCCCGCATCCAATGCTGCATGAATGGCAGCAACAGACACTGCATCATCAGAAGGTCCCCACCCTATTTCTACCCCGCCCACATTGGCCGAGCCTCCAATGGCCCAGGTTCCAAAACCTATTTCACTTACTTGCATATTGGTACTACCAAAAGCACGATATTTCATATAGCATACAATTTTATTGCAAAGGAATACATTTTAGTTGCTATTGTAAACCTAAGCAGTTTTAAGCTAATTTTGTAACATGAAAAGACCACTCAGGGTATTAGTAGCCAAAGTAGGTTTAGATGGCCACGATCGTGGTGCAAAAATTATTGCCACCGCTTTGCGAGATGCCGGTATGGAAGTAATTTATACGGGTTTAAGACAAACCCCCGAAATGGTTGTGAATGCCGCATTGCAAGAAGATGTGGATGCCATTGGCATTAGCATTTTAAGTGGTGCGCACATGACTGTTTTTCCAAAAATTATTGCCCTGATGAAAGAAAAAGGAATGAACGACGTACTACTTACTGGTGGCGGTATTATTCCAGATGATGATATGAAGGCGTTGAATGAAATGGGCGTGGGTAAATTATTTGCACCTGGCACTACTACAACGGATATTGCCCAGTACATTCGGGAATGGGTTAGTCAACATCGTAATTTTTAGCGGGTAATTTTAAAAAAAATCATTTAAAAAATAAGCACTCAGATGAACTACAATACTTTAACCACTTCATTAAGTGATGGAATATTCATCGTAACCATTAACCGCCCTGATAAACTAAACGCATTAAATATGGCTGTTTTTGCAGAGCTGAATTTGGTGTTGGATGAAATAACCAGCAATGCTGCCATTCAATCGGTGATTATTACTGGTGCAGGATCTAAAGCATTTGTAGCTGGTGCAGATATTAGTGAGTTCAGCCAATTTAGTAAAGAAGCTGCTATGGAATTATCTGCGGCTGGTCAGGCCACTTTTTTCAAAATTGAAAATTGTCCTAAGCCCATTGTTGCAGCAGTAAATGGTTTTGCACTAGGTGGCGGTTGCGAACTGGCCATGAGTTGTCATTTTAGAATTGCTGCAGATAACGCCAAATTTGGTCAGCCCGAAGTAAACCTTGGATTGATTCCGGGTTATGGTGGAACGCAAAGATTGGTTCAATTAATTGGGAAAGGTCGTGCCATGGAATTACTCATGAGCGCTGGCATGATTGATGCAAATACTGCCTTGCAATATGGCTTGGTAAATTATACTGTACCTGCTGCCGAATTAATGGATAAAGCAATAGCTGTTCTTACCCTTATCAATAGCAAAGCACCGCTTGCAGTTGCAGCTTGCATACGCAGTGCCAATGCAGTATTTGATGAAAAAATAAATGGCTATGGCGTTGAAGTAGCTGCTTTTGGAGATTGCTTTGATACGGCAGATATGAAAGAAGGCACTACTGCTTTTTTAGAAAAAAGAAAAGCCATTTTTATAGGAAAATAAACAACCAATTATATGGAATTTAGAATTGAAAAAGACACCATGGGTGAAGTGAAAGTTCCTGCCCATGTTTACTGGGGTGCACAAACACAACGCAGTATCGAGAACTTTAAGATTGCACAAGACATTAACAAAATGCCCAAAGAAATTACGGAGGCTTTTGCTTACTTAAAAAAAGCAGCAGCCTTAACTAATTTAGATGCGGGGGTATTATCTGCAGAAAAAGCTGAACTCATTGGCACTGTTTGCGATGAAATTTTAGCAGGTAAATTAAATGATCAATTTCCCTTAGTTGTATGGCAAACAGGTAGTGGTACTCAAAGTAATATGAATGTGAATGAAGTGGTAGCGTATCGCGGTCATGTAATTAAAGGAGGATCACTAAACGATAAAGACAAATTTTTACATCCCAATGATGATGTAAATAAATCGCAAAGTTCTAACGATACTTTTCCTACTGCAATGCATATTGCAGCCTATAAAATTTTACTAAAAACAACCATTCCTGGTATTGAAAAATTAAGAGATACACTGGCTGCTAAAAGCAAGGCTTTTATGCAGGTAGTTAAAATTGGTCGTACCCATTTTATGGATGCAACCCCTTTAACCGTGGGACAAGAAATGAGCGGATATGTTGCTCAACTAAATCACGGTTTAAAAGCTATCAAAAATACCCTTAGTCATTTAAGTGAATTGGCTTTAGGTGGAACTGCAGTGGGTACTGGTATTAATACTCCTAAAGGATATGATGTAAATGTGGCTAAACATATTGCTACCCTTACTGGCTTGCCTTTTGTTACTGCAGAAAATAAATTTGAAGCCCTTGCTGCTCACGATGCTATTGTTGAAGCGCATGGTGCATTAAAAACAGTAGCAGTTAGTTTAATGAAAATTGCCAATGATATTCGCATGCTTTCTTCTGGCCCTCGCAGCGGTATTGGTGAATTATATATTCCAGATAACGAACCGGGTTCTTCTATCATGCCGGGTAAAGTAAACCCTACACAATGCGAAGCATTAACCATGATTGCTGCACAAGTAATGGGCAATGATGTGGCTATTAATATTGGTGGCTCCATGGGTCATTTTGAATTGAATGTATTTAAGCCAGTAATGATTTATAATTTCTTGCACAGTGCCCGTTTAATTGGGGAAGGCTGTGTTAGTTTTAATGACAAATGTGCTATGGGCATTGAGCCTATTGAAGCCAATATTCAAAAGCATTTGAACAATAGCTTGATGTTGGTTACTGCTTTAAATACCAAGATTGGATATTATAAAGCTGCTGAAATTGCACAGAAAGCGCATAAAGAACATACTACCTTAAAAGAAATGGCAGTAAAACTAGGTTATGTTACTCCAGAGGAATTTGATGCATGGGTTATACCAGCGCAAATGGTTGGAGATATCAATTAAATTCTACTGAGATTTTTTCAAGGGCCTGCTACTTCATTGTTGCAGGCCTTTTTTATGCATAATTCAAACTGAATCATTTGCCCAACAGCTCTATTACAACATTAATACAAGGGTTATTTACAAATGATTCAAGACTGAACCATTTACTCAACGGTTCTGCTTAAAAATTACGGAAGATGGATTGGTTCCGCTACAATGAAAGAACTCGCCCCGATACTCGGGGCTCAAACAGCTTTCATTGTTGACGCTTCAC
>JAVHPL010000046.1:0-4985 GCA_036170555.1 Sediminibacterium sp.
GCAGACATTTCAATGGCTGCCATCCCGCAAAAATGTACTAAAGGGGTATGGGTTATTATTATAACTCTATGTTATGTTACTTAGGTAGGCATTGCGTAGGGGAAGGCGTAAGTTATCGCTTGCGATACGCCGACCCGATGCGGGCAAGAATGGGAAGAAAAAAAACAATAGCAAAGCGAGGGTAACGAGCAACCCCTTTGGTATATGCGTAAACAATCAAACTAAAAAGTTATGAAGAATTATTTTGTCTTAGAATTAAAGATTAAAAACGGTGAAGCAGAATCTGATTTTGATTTGCAAGCGTATGAGGATGAGAATAATTGTACGCTAGAGGTAATGAAGGTGCAAACAGATGGCAAAAAGCTTTTTGTGATATACGAAAAGAAAGATGTAGTTAAAAAGAAAAGACCAATAAAAGTTAATTAATTGGCAGCGTCCTCAAAAATTGAGTAGCCTAATATCTTAAAGCCAAAAAGAAGTAACGTTATCTTGGTTTCTACACTTTTGCTATTATCGTCTTCCCAAACAATAAGTGTCTTTCTTTTATAGATTTCTAAAAAAGAAGCGTGGGTTTTTTTCTTACCATTCTGTTGTGCGCTATTTAACATAACATTAATTATAAGAAATAATATTCAATAGTAAATAAGCAGAAATAATACTTGGAATCTACTGTTAATTAAGCATTTAGCGTTATATTGATCTTCAATATGTAAACTTAAAAGCTATATGAAAAGTATTCCACGCAGACAATTCATTCAACAAACAACTGCTGCCAGTTTAGCATTTGGTGCTTCTTTAGCCAGCCTTCAATCCTTTGCTTCATCTACAATAAATAAAGTACGTATAGGGATAATTGGAGTTGGCTTACGTGGCCAAAATCATTTAGAAATGATGTTAAACAGAACGGATGTTGAAGTGGTTGCAATGGCCGATCCCAATCCTATTATGATGAGAACCGCACAACAAGAAATTAAAAAATCAGGTAAAAAGGCTGCCGTTGAATATGGTAATGGAAATTTGGATTATCAACATTTATTAAATCGTGATGATATTGATGCCGTAATTATTGCAACTCCTTGGGAATGGCATGCTATACAGGTAATTGATACCCTAAAAGCTGGGAAAATTCCAGGTGTAGAAGTTTGTGGTGCCATTCAATTACAAGACTGTTGGGATATGGTAAATGCCAGTGAAAAAGCCAATATTCCCGTTATGGTGTTAGAAAATGTATGTTATCGGAGAGATATTTTAGCTGTTTATAATATGGTTCGTAATGGACTTTTTGGAGAAATTTTACACTTGCAGGGTGGTTACCAACATGATTTACGTGGAGTTAAATTTAATGATGGTATTAGTCCATATAATTCGGGGGTAGAATTTGGAGCAAAGGGATTTAGTGAAGCTGCTTGGAGAACTGAACACTCAAAAAATAGAAACGGAGATCTTTATCCCACCCATGGATTAGGACCTGTTGCCATGATGATTGATATCAATAGAGGTAATCGCTTAACCCGTTTATCTTCCGTAGCAACCAAAGCAAAGGGTTTACATAAATATATAGTTAACCATCCTAAAGGCGGTGATAATCATACAAATGCAAAAATAAATTTTAAATTAGGAGATATTATTACTACGTCTATTCAAACTCAAAATGGTGAAACAATAATACTTACACATGATACCAATTCTCCCCGACCTTACAATATTGGTTTCAGGGTTCAAGGTACAGAGGGTTTATGGCAAGATACTAAATCGGGTCAACCATCTGGAGGCATGTTGTATATAGAAGGTAAATCTGAAAAATCTCATCAATGGGAAAATCCTGAAAAATGGTTAAAGGAATATGATCATCCACTTTGGAAAAAATACGAAAAAGATGCAGAAGGTTCAGGGCATGGAGGAATGGATTTTTTTGTAGACAATGCGTTTATTGAATGTATTAAACGAAATATTAATTTTCCATTAGATGTGTACGATTTAGCTACTTGGTACTCCATAACACCACTATCTGAAAAATCAATTGCTGAAAATGGACAGTTGCAGTTGATACCTGATTTTACCAGAGGAAAATGGCAAACTAAAAAAGCCGATTTTGCGATGGGTGAATTTTAAAGGTAAGTTCAACAAATTGCTTCCTGAAATAATTCCAATAATCTTACCTGATTTTTTGCTCTAACCAAGTTTTGATTAGGATATTTTTCACCGTAATAGCAGTCGTTTTGCAAGAAGTCTGTAAAAAAACGAAGGGCTTGCATAAAAATCAATATTTCACCTGATAAATAGAAATTATCTATTTCAAATGAGCTTAATACTGATTTTATTGTTTCTAAATAGCCAATTTCAATGGCTTCGAAAATGTCTTTTCTTATATATATTTTATTCAAATCGGCTTCCTCTTCTGATACTGGTGACAAATAAGTTCTAAACATATCTCCTGGGTCACTAAAGATATATCCAGGCATAACTGTATCTAAATCTATCACACAGTGGCCTGCTCCCTTTTCATTAAACAATACATTACTAATTTTAGTGTCATGATGCATTACCCTTATTTTGGCATCTGGATGTGAAATAAAAGCTTCATATCGTTTTACAATATCTTTCATTTTTAGCAGAGTGTTGATAGCTGGGGTAGCTTGTACCAATCTGACCGTATTATTTTCACTTATTGCTTTTTGGAAAGCATCAAAACGTATGCTGAGATTATGAAAATGAGGCAAGGTAATATGCAATTGTTTAGCATCAAATGCATGTAAGTGTTGCATAAATTTAGCAAATTGCTTTGCTGCTTCCATTGCTTCATTGGCTGTTTGAACTACTGAAATTGTATGCGTGTTGGGTTCAAATTTAAATACTCTATATGCATGTTGATGAATAAATGAAATTGTTTTTCCTTTTGTAGTAGAAATAGGAACAGTAAATAAATAATGGGGTGCGGTTTTATGTAAATATGTAGCTATTAAACTAATATTTTCATCAACTTTATTGGGCTGTTTAAAAACGGCAGTGTTCAATTGTTGTAAAATAAATACGCCTTTATTCGTATTCACTTTAAAAGTATGATTGATAAGTCCGCTAGTAATCTTTGTTAATTTTACATTATTCCAACCATACAATTCAAACACTTCGTTAAAATCTACTTCATTCATCTTTAAATATACTATTCATCATTAAATATTCTAATATTCATACAATCAATACCCATAATATATTCATATCTGATTGGTATCTAATGCTAATTAATGAATATATTAGCAAAATAGCTCTTCTTTATTTCAATTTAATTTGTACAAATGTTAGCTAGAAGAAAATTTTTACAACTCAGCTCATTGGGTTTAGGCTCACTGCCTTTTTTAAGTTTTAAAAATGAGCAAAATAAAAATTCCACAATGCATCAACCCATTGTTTTGTCTACATGGGATGCTGGTATAAACGCCAATAAAGCTGCCTGGCAAGTGTTGCGTAAAAATGGACGTGCGTTGGATGCTGTAGAGCAAGGGGTAATGGTAACAGAGTTAGAAAGAAGTTGTTGTGTAGGATTAGGTGCTAACCCAGATAGAGACGGTCATGTTACATTAGATGCCAGCATTATGGACGAGTTTTCTAATTGTGGTGGTGTAGCTTTTTTAGAAAGAATAAAACATCCCATTCAAGTAGCCAGAAAAGTAATGGAGAATACCCCGCATGTTTTATTAGTTGGGGAAGGTGCTCAACAATTTGCTTTGTCTCAAGGATTTGTATTAGAAAAAGATGAACTTTCGCCAGAAGCAGCAAAGGAATATAAAAAATGGTTAGAGAAAAGTGAGTATAAACCAGTAATTAATATAGAAAGCAATAAAAATCAACAGGCGTTTGCTCCTACCCGATTATCCAATGGTCAATGGAATCATGATACCATTGGAATGATTGCGTTAGATGCTGCCGGTAACTTAAGTGGAAGTTGTACTACCAGCGGTATGGGATTTAAAATGCGTGGACGTGTTGGAGATTCTCCAATAATTGGAGCAGGTTTATTTGTAGACAATGAAGTGGGAGCTGCTGTTGCAACAGGACAAGGGGAAGATATTATTAGAATTGGTGGATCACATGCAGTTATTGAAATGATGCGGCAAGGTTTTCACCCTGTAATTGCTTGTAAAAAAGTAATTGAAAGATTGTTTAAAATTAAAGGGGATGGGGCAAAAAATATTCAAGCAGCTATTATTGCCATCAATAAAAATGGCGAATATGGCGGCTACTGTTTACAAAAAGGATTTGAATATGCTGTATGTACTGGGGATGATCATAATCAATTAATGAAAGCAGATTATTTAATTTAATTGATAATAAATGATTTTTTACAAAACCATCTTTACAATTTGCTTATAAGATAAAAGCTATTTGAACATAGAAATAATTAATTCTGTATGGTAAAGAACATTTTATTAGAGATCTGTGTGTTTAATGTTGCTACTGCAATTGCCGCAGCCAATGCTGGTGCAGATCGCTTAGAACTATGTGAAAATTATGCCAATGGAGGAACTACCCCCTCCTATGGCTATTTAAAAAAAATTAGGGAAAAAATAAATATTCCTGTTTTTCCTATGATACGTCCTAGGGGTGGAGATTATTTTCATACTACAGATGAAATTGACATCATTCTAAAAGATATTTTGTTATGTAAAGAACTTGGTTTTGATGGAGTTGTTTTTGGGTTGTTAAATAGGGATGGTTCAATTGATAAAGATAATACAGCTAAATTAGTAGAGGCTGCCTATCCAATGGAAGTTACTTTTCACCGTGCATTTGATCGTTGCAAATTACCTTACGAATCTTTGGAAGCATTAATTGAATGTGGGTGCAATAGAGTATTAACCAGCGGACAAATGCCCAAAGTAATGGATGGAATAAATATGGTAAAACAATTAGTAGAATTAGCTAATAATCGAATTATTATTTTACCCGGTAGCGGTTTAAACAGTAGTAATGTTGTTACAATTATACAA
>JAVHPL010000047.1:0-57913 GCA_036170555.1 Sediminibacterium sp.
TTCGGCACGTTCGTAAATGCAAAAACCCTCTCGCTTTCGCTCGAGGGCTTTGTAGCCGGTACGGGAATCGAACCCGTCTTTGCCCCGTGAAAGGGGGCTGTCCTAACCGATAGACGAACCGGCCGATTTGTTTATCGGGATGCAAAAATAGGGTTGTGCGGCAATCCTGCCAAACTTTTTCACTTCTTTATTCCAGATAGTTTCAATTATCTGCAGATATCCGTTAAATTTGTTTTCAAATAGCAATTTATCATTAAAACAGCATTCAATGAGTACAGTTAAAGTGGCCATCAATGGCTTTGGAAGAATCGGAAGATTGGTTTTCCGTCAAATTTATAACATGAAAGGGATAGACGTTGTGGCCATCAATGACCTTACTAGCCCAGCAGTATTAGCACATTTATTAAAATATGATAGCGCACAAGGCCGCTTTGATGCTACGGTTACTTCAACAGCAGATTCTATAATAGTAAATGGAGAAACAGTTAAAATATATGCACAAAGAGACCCTGCACAAATTCCTTGGGGTGCTCATAGTGTAGATGTTGTAATTGAGTCTACTGGTTTCTTTACCGATAAAGACAAAGCAACTGCACATATCACAGCAGGTGCTAAACGTGTAGTAATTTCTGCACCGGCAACTGGTGATTTAAAAACAGTGGTGTTTAATGTAAACCACAATGTTTTAGATGGTTCTGAAACTATTATTTCTTGTGCTTCTTGTACAACAAATTGCTTGGCCCCAATGGCTAAAGTATTAAATGATCAATTTGGTATTGTAACAGGTATCATGACTACCATTCACGCATATACCAACGACCAAAATACTTTAGATGCGCCGCATCCTAAAGGAGATCTTAGAAGAGCAAGAGCAGCTGCCTCTAATATTGTTCCTAATAGTACTGGTGCTGCAAAAGCAATTGGTTTAGTATTGCCCGAATTAAAAGGTAAGCTAGATGGAAGTGCACAGCGTGTTCCAACTATTACTGGATCTTTAACTGAATTAACTTCTATCTTAAGTAAAAAAGTTACTGTTGATGAAATTAATGCAGCTATGAAAGCAGCTAGCACCGAAAGCTTTGGTTATAATGAAGATGAAATTGTAAGTTCTGATATTATTGGAACCCATTTTGGTTCTTTGTTCGATGCAACTCAAACCAAAGTAATGACAGTAGGAGATGCTCAACTGGTTAAAACAGTTAGCTGGTACGATAATGAAATGAGTTATGTTAGTCAGCTTGTAAGAACGGTAAACTATTTTGCAGGATTAATTAGTAAATAATTTTTTTTCTATAGTCAATGCCGGCCATGTGCCGGCATTTTTTGTTCTTTATTTTTAATACATTACATTTTTATTTAAACATATTTTATGAGTCTTTTTTCAACCCATTCATTTGCCAATCAAAAAGCATTAATTCGGGTAGATTTTAATGTTCCTTTAGATAAACAAACCTATGCCATAGGAGATGATAATCGAATGCGTGCTGCTATTCCAACCATTACCAAAATTTTAAAAGATGGGGGAAGTGTAATTTTAATGAGTCATTTAGGTAGACCAAAAGAAGGCCCAGAAACTAAAAGTTCTTTAATTCATATTGTTGGTCATTTGCAAAGCCTGGTATCTGCAGCTATGCAACATGAAGTAATTATTCAATTTGCCAATGATTGTATTGGCGAAGAAGCTATACAAAAAGCGGCTGCATTAAAACCAGGTGAAATTTTATTACTCGAAAATCTACGTTTTTACAAAGAAGAAGAAAAAGGAGATACTGCATTTGCCCAAAAATTAAGTAAGCTAGGGGAGGTGTATATCAATGATGCATTTGGTACTGCCCATCGGGCACATGCTTCAACTGCAGTAATTGCACAATTTTTTGAAAAAGGTAAAAAAATGTTTGGCTTATTAATGGAGGGAGAAGTAAAAGCTGCTGAACTTGTTTTACACAAAGCAGAAAAGCCTTTCACTGCAATCATTGGCGGCGCCAAAGTGAGTGATAAAATTCTAATCATAGAAAATTTATTGAATCGTGCTACGGATATTATTATTGGTGGTGGAATGGCCTATACTTTTATGAAAGCACAAGGCGGTAAAATAGGAAAAAGTCTTTGCGAAGATGATCGCATGGATATAGCATTGGAAATTTTAAAGAAGGCAGCAGAAAAAGGAGTGCATATTCATTTGCCCGTAGACAGTATTATTGCAGATAATTTTGCAGCAGATGCTAATACCAACATTACTCAATCTAATTCTATTCCAGATGGATGGATGGGTTTAGACGTTGGTCCAAATGCATGTGCTCAATTTACTGATGCCATTAAAAAATCTAAAACTATTCTTTGGAATGGCCCAATGGGGGTATTTGAAATGGAAAAATTTCAAAATGGAACTAAAGCCATTGCCATTGCTGTTGCAGAAGCAACTGCCAATGGTGCATTTAGTTTAGTAGGAGGAGGCGATAGTGTTGCAGCAGTAAATCAATTTGGCTTTGCCGATAAGGTAAGTTATGTAAGTACAGGTGGGGGTGCCATGTTAGAATATTTCGAAGGAAAAGTGCTGCCAGGAATTGCCGCAATCAGTGAATAGCAACTTATCTTTTTTATGCTACATCTTCAGCTGAGGCTGCTTTTAATAAGCTAAACCAATCTTCTCTTGTTAGTTTAATAGCACTTGCTTTTTTTGCCTGCGCTAACCTTGCAGCTTTTGTTGTACCAATTACAGTAATAATTCCTGAGGGATGGGTATGTAAAAATGCCAGTAAAATTTCGTTCATACCAGTAGCATATTTCAATGCTAAATCCGATGCAATATGGGTGATACTTCTAAAATGTGGATGTGTATCATCAGTTAATAAACCTCCTCCCAATGGAGCCCATGCCATGGGTACAATATTGTTTTCTATGCAATTGTCTAAAATGCCATTGGTAAATGGTGATAAACATATTACCGAAATCTCCAGCTGATTGTATCGAATAGGTACATACTTTTTTAACATATTAACCTGATGTGGTAAGAAATTAGAAACACCAAACTCTATTATTTTTCCTTGTTGTTGTAATTGTTGTATAGCTTCTGCAATTTCTTCAGGGTTCATTAAAGGGTCTGGTCTATGGATGAGCAACACATCTATATAATCAGTACCAAAATTTTTTAATGATTGCTCAACAGATTGTAGGATATGTTTTTTGCTGGTATTGTACGATTTAATGGTGTGATGGGGCCTATTTTCTGTAAGCATTTGAATACCACATTTGGTAATCAATTTTATTTTAGAGCGTAAGGTTTTATCTTCTTTTAATGCATCTCCAAATTCTTCTTCAGTAGTATAGTCTCCATAAATATCTGCATGATCAAAAATACAAATACCCATTTCAATGCATTCTTCTATCATGTTTCTATATTCTGTTGTACTAAAATTAGCACCCCATTTACCCCATCTCATACATCCTGCTACTGGAGATTGAATTGAAAGTTGTTTCATAAAATTTGCAATGCTTTACGGTTGGAAGTTAAATAAAAAAAAAGTCCCGCAAAAACGGGACTTATCAATCTGCTGGTTGAATGGATTAATATCTATTATATCCACCGCCACCGCCGCTGTTTCCACGATCACGACCACCGCCGCCACCGTATCCACCGCCGCCGCTGCGATTTCCACCACCGCCACCGTAGCCGCCACGACTTCCGCCGCCGCCACCACCATAAGGCTTCTTCTTAAAGCCGCCTCTTTCGCCTTCTGGGCGTGGGGTAGATTCGTTTACCACAATTTTACGGTCCATAACATCGGTGTCGTGTAGGCCAGCGATTGCAGCGCGAGCTGCTTCATCATCAGCCATTTCAACGAAACCAAAGCCTTTGCTACGGTCGTTGTTAAATTTGTCGGTAACGATTTTTGCACTGGTTACTTCACCGAAAGGAGTAAACAGGTTCTGCAGGTCTTCACTGGACATATTCCAGTTCAGATTTCCAACGTAAATGTTCATTTTAAAGAAATTAAGTGATCAAAAAACCAATGCTTTAAGCGTAACCAAAAACCCTGAACCATTTACGTAAAAACGTTCTGAGACCTGGAACTTATGCATTAGAAAGGTAAAGATAGGGGTTTTCGGCAAAAACCAAAAAAACCTGCTTTTTTGGGCAGGTTTTTTTAAAATCAGTAAAAAAGCTTATTCGCCAATTACTTCAAAATCAATTTCGGTATTGTTACCATTACCAAAGTCAATGGTTGCTTTATACGTACCCAATTCTTTTACTTCTTCATTAATAGAAATGCGTTTGCGATCTATCTCATATCCTTTCTGATCGCGAATTGCACGTGTAATTTGTAAGGCAGTAACCGCACCAAATATTTTACCACTGGTACCAGTTTTTGCACCCACTTTTACAGGAGCAGATTTTAACACATCTATTACTTTATTAATTTCAGCTAGCATAGCCGCTTCTTTCTTGGCTTTTACTTTTAGCTTCTCTTCTAACTGTTTTAAGTTAGAAGGGTTGGCTTCGATAGCAAATTTGTGTGGAATGAGGTAATTACGAGCATACCCGTTTTTAACGGAAACTAGTTCATTTCTTCCGCCCAAATTGTCTACATCTTGAATTAAAATTACTTGCATGATTGTTTGTTTAGTCCCAGCGCCCAATCAATACTTATTTGATTTGACTGTCCTCCCGTTTAAGGGGTTAGGGATGGTTCACTAATAATACTATTTGTATAAGTCTGTTACGAAAGGCATTAAAGACATCTGACGTGCTTTCTTTACAGCTTCTGTAACTTTGCGTTGATACTTTAAAGAGTTACCTGATAAACGACGAGGTAATAATTTACCTTGCTCATTTACAAATTTCTTTAAGAATTCAATGTCTTTGTAGTCTACGTACTTTATACCGTATTTTTTAAACCTACAAAATTTCTTCTTAGGTTTCTCCTGCTTAATGGCAGTTAGGTATTTAATTTCGTTCTTTGCCATGATTATGCCTCTGTTTTATCGAGTTTAGCAAATCCGCCATTTCTTTTGATGTAGTTGTACTCGACGGCGTATTTATCGAGACGGGTGATCATGTGACGCATAACTTGCTCGTCACGTAAAAGCTGAATTTTTAATTTTTCAATTCCTTCAGCAGGTAAAGTGAATTCCAATACCCAGTAAATTCCGGTGGTTTTTTTCTGGATAGGGTAAGCGAGTGATTTCAATCCCCATGGATTGGTGTGCACCGTAGATCCGCCTAATTCGGCAATCAGGTCTTGAAATTTTTTCTGAGAATTTTTAAATTCTTCCTCAGATAAAACCGGTGTAAAAATCACCATCAATTCGTAATTGTTCATTACTTGAATTTTTTTGGTTAAAAATTGGTTTATCCCAGTGGATGCTAACCTAGGTTAGCAAATCTGCCAATAACAGATTTGGGGCGGCAAAAGTAAGTAGAATAGGGTTCTTAACCAAATTAGTTGGCGACTAATTCACTTGATTAATTTTTCTAATACAATATAGGTAGGAAAATGATCGCTAAATCCACCTCGGTAATTATTTCCGTCCCAGGTTCTCATGGGATATCCTTTATAAGGACCAGATGGCTCAGTCATAAAAGCCCTATAATAAATATGGGCAGATTGAAATTGCCAGCCAGCTAAAACTGGTTTAGTGAATGCTGCTGATAATATAATTTGATCGAAAAGGCCCCATACATCGCGATTGGCCAATGTGCCCTGCCCTTGATTATAATAATGAATCCATGGGTTATACAATTGATTGGGTAAAATAGATGTGTAACTGCCAACTGCTTGTAATGTTTTACGAATACTCTTATCGGTAGGATTGTCATTCAGGTCTCCCATTACAATTATTTTTGCGTTTTCATGGTGTAAGCGAATAGAATCAATATGATTTTTGCAGATAGTTGCCGCAGCTTCTCTTGCTGGTGCACTTCTTTCTTCTCCACCTCTTCTGCTAGGCCAGTGATTTACATAAATATGTACTTGTTCTCCCGCTAAATTTCCTTGCACATACAAAATATCTCTGGTATATGCCGATTCTTTGCTATTGCCTGGCAGCGTTACTTCCAAAGGGGTGGCATTGTATGGGATAAATAAAGCCGGATTGTACAATAAAGCAACATCAACACCTCTTGCATCTTTAGAATCAAAATGAATAAACTTTAGTTTCTTTTTGCGTAATAAAAAATGCCTCGTTAAATCGTACAATACCGTGTCGTTTTCAATTTCAGCAATCCCAAAAATGGCTGGGCCAGTTGCTACCATGTCTCTCCCAATATCATTTAAAACGGTAGCTATTTTTACCAACTTGTCTTTATAAATTTCCTCTGTGTAATGTTTTTCACCATGCGGCGTAAATTCATCATCACTTACCATTAAATTGTTTATTGTATCATACAAGTTTTCTACATTATAAAAGGCTATCACCAAATGCTGTTTATTAATTTGATTATTGATTAAATTATAAGGTTGATTATAAGGTTGATTATAAGGTTGATTGTAAGGTTGATTGTAAGGTTGATTGTAAGGTTGATTATGTAGAGATTTCTGAGGTGCATTTTTTAATTGTTTTATGCAATGTAAAACAGAGTTATTATGAATAAAGTTGATAGAGAAATGACTATAATAATTAATCAGTATCATACTGCTGAATAAGATAAATAAGTAAGGCATTTTTGTTTTGAATATCGCAATGATCAAATAAATAGAATTAAGTAATAGCCGATTGGTATCACCGTTTTATAACCTATAAAAAATCCGTATTGTCCGCCTATTTTTAATTTACTGATGATGCATTCATTTAGATACTTATTTTTGTTTTGTTTGTAACCCGCATCTTTAATTTTAATGCGGATATTTTTATGTATTTATTTTTTAATTGGGTTAACACAAACTTGTTCAGCTCAATCTATTGCAATTCAAAAAAAAATCAAAAACCATTTTTTTGATAGTACCGATTTTATTGCGGTATTAAAAAATAATACCGACTTCCATTTTCCCGAATCGGGTACTGCTTCAGATGAAGGTAATGCTACACAGGCTTTTGTACCATCGGTACTACATGCGGGCCGAGATTTATTTGCTTCTATTGCTGCCTTTCATTTTAATACCAGACGTTTTAGAGCAAAGGGTTTTGCTCCCGAATGGTTTCAAGCTAGTATGAATGATATTCCTATGAATCAGTTATCAGACGGTATGGCCCAATGGAGTAGTTGGGGAGGGTTAAATGAAATAATGGGCAATACACAATCTATTATTGGACTTAAAGAAAATGATTTTTCTTTTGGAGGCTTGGGTTCGGCTTCGTACATAACTGTAAAAGCATCTAAACTGAGAGCTCAAAATACCCTAAGTTTTTTCCTTTCTAATAGATCGTATAAGTATCGGGTTGCCTATACTAGCGTAATCCCTTTTAATAAACAAGGCTGGTCTATTGCTTTTAGCATCAGCAATAGAATGGGCAATAATATAGTTATTCCAGGATCTTATATGTTGGCACCTGCTTATTTTTTTGCAGTAGATAAAAAATGGCCTCATCAACTTATCTCATTTACAGTATTAGGCTCTGTGAATTATAGTAGTAGAACTTCTGCCACTAGCCAAGAAGCTGTTTCACTGTATGGTTCAGCCAAATACAATCCCAATTGGGGTTATCAAGCTGGTCAAATTAGAAATGCCAATATGCAGTACCAACATTTTCCTTTGGCTATTCTTTCTTATGAATATCAACCTGCAGATGATATTCAATTTAGTTCTTCTCTTGCTTTCTCAACGGGTGAAAAAAGAATAACCGGGCTAGATTGGTATCAGGCAGCTGATCCCCGACCAGATTATTATAGATATTTACCCAGTTTTCAAACAGATAGTTTATTGCAAATACAAGTGCAGCAATGGTATCAAGAAAGTCCTTCACGGTTACAAATAAATTGGGATCAACTGTTTCAAGTAAACAGAAACAATATGGCTTCTGTAGCGGATGCGAATGGAATAAGTGGAAATACATTCATAGGATTACGTTCCAGGTATATTGTAGAAGATCGGGTATTACATCAAAATAAATTTAGTGCAAGCCATAAAATTAATTTTCAAATTACGTCTCAAGTTTCGTTATTAGCTTATTTGCACTATCAATTACAACAAGACCATTCCTATAAAAAAATAAATGATTTATTGGGAGGGGAATTTTATATAAACTGGAATCAATTTGCCGAAAATCAAATCGTAAACAACAATGCAGTGCAAAATGATTTGGAACACCCCAATAAAATACTCTATGTGGGGGATGCATTTGGATACAATTATATCATGAACTTACAAAAGTTTACTGCTGGTGTACAAATGATTACTACATATAATCGCTTTGATTTTTTTTGGGGAATTGAATTGAATGAACAAACCAATCAACGAATAGGATTGATGCGTAATGGTGTTTTCCCTGTGAATTCTTTAGGTAAATCGGATGCAGATCGCTTTAGTGGGCTTGCTATTAAAGCAGGGTTAACTTATAAGTACAATGGCCGGAAATATATTTATGTCAATCTGGGATTTATAAATAAGCCGCCCTATATAAATGATTATTACATTTCTCCCAGAACGCGTAGCACTAAAAATGAAGTTGTGCGCAATGAACATATCATAAGTGCCGAAGCTGGATATATACTGAATGCTCCTCTGTTTAAATGTAGATTTAATTTTTATTTAGCTCATTTTACTAATGGAGTTAATAGAATGAGTTTTTATCATGATGGCTATCGTAATTTGGTAAACTATGGTATAGAAAATATCAGCCAATTGCATTTGGGCAGTGAGTTAAGTGCGGAGTACCAATTAAATCCACAGTTTAAAACAACGTTAGCTATTGCATTTGCAAAATATGTGTATACGAATAGACCTAGTTTTAGTATTGCATTAGATAATGAAGATTTTGAAAGTGAAAAAGGGGTTTTGTACATCAAAGGATTTCCCATTACAGGCACTCCTCAAAATGCCTGCAGTGTAGGGTTCACTTATCAATTTTCTACTAATTTATTTTTTAGCATTACCACTAATTATTTGGCCAACTATTGGCTTTCATTTAATCCATTAAGAAGAACCAATGAAGCATTACAATTGCTTAAACCTAATCAAGATGCTGCTACTGTTACCCATCCAGAAAAATTGCCCAATATACTAGTGTCCGACTTGTCGGCAGCTTATTCATTTCGGGTACATAAAACGGCAACTGGTAAATATAAAATAGTTCAATTGTTTTTAAGTATCAATAATTTATTCAATCAATCTATTATAACGGGTGGTTATGAGCAATTACGTTTTGATATTACTCATGAGAATAATCAAAAATTTCCATCCAAATATTTTTACAATACCGTTGCCAATTATTCTTTGAGTATGCGGTTGCGATTATAAAGCATGTTATGAAAAATCAATCTGTTCCTCGCTTTACTTTTTTATTAATGGGTGCTCTTTTTGTTTGGCCATTTGGGTGCATAAAAAATTTTGATCAACCTCCACTCAATGCAGGTAATACTATTCAAGCAAGCATTTCTATTCGCACCCTCAAAGAAGGGCATATAGTTGGGAACACCGAAAGGTTATTGAATAATGAAATAATTACTGGAATTGTTACCGCTAATGATGCAACTGATAATTTTTATAAAACCATTGTGATTCAAGATAGTACTGCTGCCATAACCATTCGATTAGACGGCTTTGGCTTATCGGCTAATTATCCCTTAGGTATGCGATTATTTATTCGATTGAATGGATTGTACTTAGGTGAATATGGGGGCATGCTTCAATTAGGTGGTGCTATAGATAAATCGAATCCTTCCTTTCCCGAGTTATTACCCATTCCTGCTCCTCTTTTTTCTAAAGTGATCGTGGTAGGTAATATAGAAAAAATGCCAGAACCATTACTAGTTCGTTTTGAGCAATTGAACCAGGCTATGCAAAGCAGCTTGATTGCCATTGATTCTGTGGAATTGGCTGCTGCTGATACAGCAAAACCATTTGCCGATTATATTAATAAAGAAACAGTTAGTCATACGCTGCGTATTTGTAATGGGGGTAGTATGTATTTGCGTACCAGTGGCTTTGCTAGTTTTGCTGCAGTTAAAACACCTAGGGGAAATGGACGGGTTCAAGGAATTTATACTGTTTTTGGATCACAGCAACAATTGGTTATTAGAGATACTTCCGATCTTCATTTACAGGAGCTTCGCTGTTCGGGTAAAGGGGCTAGCATATTATTATATGAAAACTTTGAAAACGTACTGGTAAATAAGCCACTTCAATTAAATGATTGGAAAAATTTATCTGAAACTGGGGGGCAATATTTTTTTGGAAGAATAGCATCCAATAATCACTATGCCGAAATGGGTGCTTTTGCAACTGCTCAACCCGCAATTACTTCTTGGCTGGTATTACCCCCCATTAATCTCAATTCTACCAGCAATGAACAGTTGAGTTTTTTAACCAAAGACGCATTTGACAATGGAGCTACTTTACAAGTTTATATTTCTACCAATTATAACGGCGGATCTCAGCCTTGGAAAGCTCGTTGGAATATATTAAAATCTACTATTGCAAAAGGATCAACCAGCTCTATTGCTGCTAAATGGACCGAATCGGGTAAAATTAGTTTAAGTAATTACAATGGCACTGTATATATTGCTTTTAAGTATGAGGGGAATGATTTACCGGGTAATATCAATAAAAAAACAACAGCTTTTCAAATAGATGAAGTGAAAATTATAGGTAATTAACAATTTGCTATCAAAAATACTACACATATTGCTTAAATTGCTAATGAGGAATATGATTCCCTATGAAAACAGTTAATTGGATATTTGGATCAGCTATTTTTTTATTATTACTCATTATCTTATTCGAGCTAATGAGTAGCAAAACTTTTAAAGTTTGGGTAACTAAATTTAAGGAACAAAACGAAGCTACTATTCAATTAAATCAATCCCGTAAGGCATACGATTCTGGTAATTCCCATACCAGAATTCTTGCGGATTCAACGAAGTTGAATTCATATACTACGCTCAATCAACCTCCAGTAAAGCAATACAGCCAACCAGCACCAGTAAAGCAATACAGCCAACCGGTGATTAGTATTCAAAACAACTTAAATAAGCCAATTGAAGTAACTGCTAGTGAAAAAAAACGCGATAATCAAAATAGAAAAATTATTGCAAATAATTCGCCCGTATCAGATGCAAATTTTATAGTGGATAATGCAATAGTTCAATCTGCTGTAACAACGGGTAGTGGGTATAATAATCCCTATCAGTCTAAAGGTGGTCAGGCAGTAATCGAACAAGCCATCAATAATCAATCAGATGCAAATAAATCAAATAAAAACATTCAATCTATTGAAATACAGTCTTCAAAAAATCCTATACAATCAGATGGCTTTCTTTCTAGAAAAATAACCCAATCGGAAGTGGATGAATTTATTCGCCAGTTTCCCGATAGAAGTTTGAATATTCAATTTGTAAATTTTGGCTCCATTGATGCGGAAATGGAGAATGTAAAAGCACAAATCATTTATGAACTTTCTCGATATAAATATAGAGATATTAATAAGGGCTGGAATCAAATGGCTGGTTATGTTTTAACCGATGACGTGCATTTTGCTGCCAACGGCCCAAGGGGGGTAATTGTATATATTCCTCCTATTCGAAATAATCCATAGTTAAACATTTTTGCAATATACCCTGACGAATCAAGGTCTATTTTTGCACTTTTTCTGTCAAAAAAAACGAATTCAATTGGTGTATCCTACCTTATTTGCCATCATGTCAGCAAAATATAGATTGGTACTTTCTTTGATATTCTACCCAAAAAACCTGCTATGCAAAAAGGACAGATACGTGTACAAACGGAAAATATTTTCCCCATTATTAAAAAGTTCCTTTACAGTGATCACGAAATTTTCTTACGTGAATTAGTGAGTAATGCTACCGATGCTACTCAAAAAATTAAAACCCTTTCTTCTATTGGTGAAGCCAAAGGCGAATTGGGTGATCTTAGGATAGATGTAAGCTTAGATGCCAAAGAAAAAACCATTACCATCGAAGATCGTGGTGTGGGTATGAGTAAGGAGGAAGTAGACAAATACTTAAATCAGGTAGCATTTAGTGGTGCTGAAGAATTTTTAACTAAGTATAAAGATGCTAGCATCATTGGTCATTTTGGATTGGGATTCTATAGTGCATTTATGGTAGCTGAAAAAGTTGAAGTGATTACACAAAGCTATTTAGACGAAGCAGCTACTGTTTATTGGAGTTGTGATGGTAGCCCCGAATTTGAATTATATGAAGTAGAGAAAAGGCAAAGAGGTACCAAAATTATATTACATGTAAACGAGGAAAGCAGTGATTTTTTAAATGCAAGCAAAATAAAAGGTATTCTAGAAAAATTCTGTAAGTTTTTGCCTATTCCTATTTATTTTAAAGATGTACATGCTGAACCAGAAAAACCAAAAGAAGGAGAAGAACTTGTTGCAGAAAAATCAATCAATAATACCAATCCTATTTGGGTTAAAAAACCAAGTGAATTAACCAAGGAAGACTACGAAAAATTTTATCGTGAACTTTATCCTTTTGGAGAAACACCTTTGTTTTGGATTCACCTGAATGTAGATTATCCATTTAATTTAACGGGGGTTTTATATTTTCCTAAAATTAAACAGAGTTACGAAATTCAAAAAGACAAAATTCAATTATACTGCAATCAGGTTTTTGTAACGGATGAAGTGAAAGATATTGTACCTGAGTTCTTAATGTTATTGCATGGGGTAATTGATAGTCCAGATATTCCGTTGAATGTAAGTAGAAGTTATTTACAAGGTGATCCAAATGTGCGTAAGATTAATGCACATATCACCAAAAAAGTTGCCGATAAGTTAGAAGAAATTTTCAAAAACGATCGTACTGCCTTTGAAGAGAAATGGGAAAGTCTTGGTCTCTTTGTGAAGTATGGTATGATGACAGACGATAAGTTTTTAGAGAAGGCCAATAAGTTCTTGGTGATGGAAGATGTGAATAAGAAATTCTATACTTTAGAAGAGTACAAATTGGCTACTGAAAGCAATCAAAAAAATAAAGAAGGTAAACACGTTATTCTGTATACTACCAATCCTATTCAACAAGATGCTTATATACAAGCTTGTACCGCAAAAGGGTATACCCCAGTTAAAATGGAAACCTTGGTGGATGCAGCGTTTCTCAATACCATGGAAATGAAATGGGAAAATGTAACTTTTGTTAGGGTGGATGCTGATATTGTAGATAATTTAATAGACAAGCAAGAAGGAAATGATACTGTTTTAAGCAAGGAAGAATCGGAAAAATTAAAAGAACTATTTAATTTGCAAATTCCAGAATTACATGTTACTACCGAAATAAAAGGATTGAGTGTTGATACTGCTCCCGTAGTAGCTACTCGCCCCGAGTTTATGCGTAGGATGAAAGATATGGGTGCTGCTGGTGGCGGTATGACTGCTTTTTATGCACAAATGCCCGATGAAGTTACCCTTACTGTAAATGGAAACCATCCTATTTATCAAACTTTACTTAAAGAAACGAATGATGAAGTGATATCTAAACAGGTAAGAAACTTAGCGGATTTAGCTTTGCTATCTCAAGGTTTATTAAAAGGAGCAGAGTTAACAAACTATATTAATAGAACGGTAGAGATGATGCAAAAAGAAACAAATTTGGCTTAATTCAAAACTTATATATCTATAACGAAATCAACGAAATAGTTGTAATGAAATAGTGATCATTAAACAAGTGGAATCAATTAAAGCGGCTGTTCTTTTGTAATAGCCGCTTTTTTGTATCAAGAAGCCAATAAGAGGTCAATGACTTTTATTTGTATAGTGGTATTTCCCTGAAATTCATTTTCATCAATGGTAAAAACTAAATCAACTGGGTTTTGTGATAAGAGTAAGGGAAACTTATTAGCCAAATTAAATCCAATTCCATTGATGATGATATGATTTTGCTTTACTACAAATTTAATATGTTGCTCTTTTACAATCTTAGAAAAACCTGTATCATATACGTTTTTTGCAATAAAAACTGGCCGCATATTCTCTGGGCCAAAAGGTTCCATTTGTTTAAGTATTTTATAAAATCCTGGGGTTATTTCATTAAACTGAATAGGTATATCTATAATTAATTCGGGAATTAATTGGCTTGGTGTTATCCGGGCACTTACTTCTTTTTCAAATGCTTCGGCAAATGCTTCCACTTTATTAATCTCTAAAGTCATGCCTGCTGCTGCAAAATGGCCTCCATAGCCCAATAAATGTTCGCTACACGCATGAACTGCTTCATACAAATTAAATCCACTTACACTTCTTGCACTTCCTGCGGCAAATTCTCCACTTTTAGTAAGTACAACCGTTGGTCTATAATAGGTATCTATCAATCGGCTTGCAACAATTCCTACAACTCCCTTATGCCAATGCGCTTGATAAATTACCGTAGATTTTTTTTCTTGATTGTACGGAATTGATTCTAAAATAGCCAGTGCTTCTTCTGTAATGCTGGCATCTGCTTCTCTACGGTCAGTATTGTCACTATGCAACATTTTGGCAAAATCCATTGCTTTAATGGTATCCTGTTCAATAAATAATTGTACTGCCTTTCGGGCATCATCCATTCTTCCTGCTGCATTTACCCGGGGGGCTATTACAAATACCAAACTACTTAAACTCATTTTCTTTTTTACGCCAGCCAGCTCCATCAATGCCTTAATTCCTATTGTAGGATTTGTATTTACTTTTTCAATTCCAAAATAGGCAAGGGTTCTGTTTTCATCTGTTACAGGTACTATATCTGCTGCGATGGCGATGGCAACTAAATCTATATATTTTAAATAAGACGTTGCTGGTAATTCCATTTGTTCTGCTAATGCCATCATTAGTTTAAAACCTACTCCACATCCACATAACTCCTTGTAAGGATATGCACAATTAATTTGTTTGGGATTTAAAATAGCCACTGCTGGTGGTAAAATAGCATCGGGTAAATGGTGATCACATACTATAAAATCAATATCAATTGTTTTAGCATAAGCAATTAATTCTGCCGATTTTATACCGCAATCTAATGAAATGATTAAGCTAAATCCATTCTCCTTAGCAAAGTCAATGCCTATTTTTGAAATACCATATCCTTCACGATATCTGTGCGGAATATAAAAATCAATAGGGGTATGTATAGAACGTAAAAATTGAAACATACTGGCTACCGAAGTAGTACCATCTACATCATAATCTCCATATACTAAAATGGGTTCTTTATTTTCAACTGCAAGCAATATTCTATCTACTGCCTTTCGCATATCTTTCATTAACCAAGGGCTATACAGATCATGTAAACTAGGACGAAAAAATTGTTTGGCTTTTTCAAAATCATCAATACCTCTTTGTACCAATAAACTACAAATAGTTGGGCTTATTTTCAATGCGTTCTGCAATGAAGGAACCTGCTGTTCATCTATGGGTAATATGTTCCATCTTTTTTGCATTAGTATTTTCTATCGGTGGTATAACGCACCAATTCTTCTAGTGCATTTCTTACTGGGCTTTGAGGGAACTCATGTAATAATAAAAGCGCTTCATCTCTAAACGCATTCATTTTATTGGTTGCATATTCTATACCTCCATATTGTTCCACAAGTGTAATTACATAAGCCACTTTATCTTTTTGGGTATTTTCATTCTTTATGATGTGAATGATTTTTCTTTTTACATCAGTTGGGCAATGATTGAGTGTATAAATTAATGGGAGGGTTAATTTTTTTTCTTTAATATCATTCCCAGTAGGCTTACCAATATCTGCACTGCTATAATCGAAAAGATCATCTTTAATTTGAAATGCCATACCTACTTTTTGTCCAAATACCCTCATCTTTTCTACCGATTCTGCACTCTCAAATGTACTGCTTGCTCCTGCAGCACAAGCCGAAGCCAGTAATGAAGCTGTTTTGCCGTTAATGATTTCGTAATACACGTCTTCATTTAAATTTAAGTTCCTCGATTTTTCAATTTGCAATAGTTCACCTTCACTCATTTGTCTTACAGCTTCCGACAATAATCTTAGTACTTCGTGGTCTTTATTATTCAAAGACAATAACAATCCTTTTGATAATAAATAATCACCTACTAAAACTGCAATTTTATTTTTCCATAACGCATTAATTGAAAAAAAACCTCTTCTTTCCAACGATTCATCTACTACATCATCATGTACCAAAGTGGCTGTATGCAATAACTCTACTAACGATGCTGCTCTATAACTTGTTTCGGTAATTTCTCCACCTAATTTGGCGCTTAGCAATACAAACATGGGGCGCAATTGCTTTCCCTTTCGTTTTACAATGTATTGCATGATGCGATCAAGTAATGCAACCCTACTTTTTACAGCTTCGCGAAAATGTGTTTCAAATTGAACTAATTCCGCTCCAATTACTTTTTTTGCTAAATCCATGTTATAATTATACTGCAATATAGTGCTGATATCAACAAAAACGGTCATAAAGAGCAGCGTTTGAGCTATATTTGTAGTCTATTAGCCAATATTTTCCCTGTTGCTAAAGAAACTAATTTCTTTTACGACATAAAAATGTAGTAGGGATTTTAGGCGTTAATTGATAATCAAATTTCTAATTTATGACAAGTAAGAAAGTTTTTTTGGGAATAGTATTTGTGTTGATTGCACAGATTTCCCTTTTTGCACAAACAGATTGGGGTTGGGATTGGAAAGATACTTCCAAAATTGCAGTAAAAAACCTGCCTCAACACAATGAATTCATGAACAACCAATATCCTTTTCCGGCAAAGCCTAGAAATCAATGGGAATTGGGTTTTGGAGTTGGTCCATCTTTCATTATTGGAGATGTTAACTCTAAAATTGGTTTAGGTGCTACTGTATCTATGAGAAAAGCATTAGGACATGTGCTTTCTTTTAGAGGTTCTTTAACTGGTGCTTCCAATGCAGGCGCTCCCAGTAATTATGGAGTGAGTGTTGGTCAGGTTGATTATAAAAATCAGGCTGTTATGTTAGGTGCCGATTTAATAGCTTCATTAAATACCAGTAGTTATTATAGAGGTAATCCAACATCTAATATTTATGTATTAGCTGGGTATAGTTTAGTGGGCTCTAAAGTTCAATATAAAACACCAGGGGGTGCACAGTCTGGTGGATATAGTATTTTCTATGGTCAAAGACCTGGTATGTTGAATACCAATGAAGGCTTAATCACAACTTCTATTGGAGCAACGGTAAACAATAGAAAATCTTGGTCTTTGATGCACGCACTTAATTTAGGAGCAGGTTTCGCTTATAAAATAAGCGATAAAATGAATGTTGGGATAGAACAAAAGTTCATTATGACGGCTCCTGGATATGATTATTTAGATGCTTGGAAAGAGGGCAACAATAATGATTTTTTTAGTGTAACTACTTTTAAAATTAATATCAATATTGGTAGCTCCGATAAAAAAGTTCAACCACTTTATTGGATCAATCCAAATAATTTTGTTTACAGTGAATTGAATACTCCCAAACACATGAAACTGCCTAAAGTGGTTTTACCTGATGGAGATAAAGATGGAGTAACCGATCAATTCGATATGGAACCTAATACTCCTAAAGGAGCTCCTGTAGATTCTCATGGTGTTTCTAAAGATACAGATGGCGATGGTGTACCCGATTATAGAGACAAAGAATTACTTACACAACAAAAATGTTTCCCTGTAAATAATGATGGTATTGGGAATTGTCCTGAGCCAGCTTGTTGCAAAGAAATTAAAGATATGATGGCTACTTACAAGCCTAATACAGATAAAGTAGAATGTACTATAGGTGCTTTGCCTAGTGTTCAATTTAAAGGAAATACTAAATTAAGTAAGGCTGCTCAATCTGTTTTAGCCACTGCTGCTGCTAGTTTAAAATCAAACCCTACTTGTAATGTAAAAGTAATTGGATATGGTGCTTCTAGTAAATCTGCTCAACAAAAAAGTTGGGAAAGAGTGAATGCCGTAATTAAATATTTGGTAGAAAAACAAGGTATTGCAGAAAGTAGATTACTTTTTGTGTACGCCCAAGATGGAGATGTGAATACAGTAGACTTACAGGGAACTACCGAAGAAGGACCTAATACCGTTCCTGCCCCACATCCAAATTTAAAAAGTAAGAATTAATGAATTAAATAATTCAAATTAGTTTAGTCCCGGTTACTTAAAGTAGCCGGGATTTTTTAATTATTAAGCATGTCAAAATGAAGTGCACCAAAATTTTGTAAGGAAGATAATTTAAGATCGGCAGCACCCCAACGTTCTTGTTTGCTTACTGCATTATCTGGAATTACTACACATTTCATACGGGCAGCTTTTGCTGCAATTAATCCGTTGAATGAATCTTCAAAACAAATACATGCTAATGGACTACTTTGCATTTTGTGTGCACAATCTAAATATACTTGAGGATGTGGTTTTCCATAGGGAAGGTCTTCTGCAGATGAAGTTGCCGTAAGGTAAGGTCCAATCCCTGTCATGTGAACTACCAAATCTATTAAAGCTGGTGGAGAAGAGGTAGCAAGACCTATTTTAAATGCTTTCTTTGTGAAAAAATCAAATATATGGGCTACCCCAGGTAAAATAGTAGCTTTCTGTTCTATTTTTTGTAATACTAGGGATACAATTCGACTTTCTGCATTAGCCGTTTCACTCATAGGGATATTAAAGTGGCTAAACCAGCCATGCACAAATTCTTTTGTTCTTAATCCTACAGTGGTGGCGTATTGAGCATTGTTCATCGTTACTCCATATTGTTTAAATACTTCTGTAGCTGCTTCATGCCACAATGGTTCACTATTTATTAATAAACCATCTATATCAAATATGACTGTATTAAGTGGCATATATTTATTAAATTAGGTACAAATTTATTATGCTTGTTCATGAATTCGATGTAATTACCTGCCTATTTTAAATTTTTCCTTAAGTTTTTATTTACATTCCTTATTTTGCACCGCTTGCTAATACAACTGAAATGAATTTAATTGAAAGATTTAAACATATCAGCGTCGTTCGCTCATTGGTGTATGGTGTAGTAGGTATGGCAACATATCCTGGCCTTGCCATGATTAATAAAATCAAAATAGAAGGTACAGAACACTTGCGTAATTTGCCACGCAAAAATGTTTTGTTTGTAAGTAATCACCAAACATACTTTGCAGACGTAATTACTTTTATTCATATTTTCTGCGCGGTTAAATGGAGAAAAATGAATCGCCTAGGTATCCCTTATTATTTATTGAACCCCTTTACCAATGTGTTTTTTGTTGCAGCAGAGGAAACAATGAATGGTAGTTTAATTAGTAGAATTTTTAAACTTGCCGGTGCGCTTACCGTAAAAAGAACTTGGCGTGCCGAAGGCAAAGATATTCACCGAAATCGAGAAGAATCAGACACGCAAAAAATAGATCAAGCATTAGATAAAAGTTGGGTTATTACCTTTCCCCAAGGCACTACCAAACCATTTGCACCCGGACGTAAAGGAACTGCACATATTATTAAAAACAATCAACCCATAGTAGTGCCAGTGGTAATTAATGGCTTTTGGAGGGCCTTTAATAAAAAAGGCCTTGCATTTAAAAAGAAAGGTTCTCAATTATCTATTCGGTTTAAAGAACCCATGATCATTGATTACACACAATCGGTAGAAGTTATATTAGATCAAGTAATGGAGGCAATTGAGCAAAGTAAAAACTTTATGCATAAGAGCAAACATCATTTTATGAATGTGATGGATAAATAAACTAATCTTTTAAAAATAGGGCTTTTAGTTCAATGGCTTCATCAGGTTTCATTTTACCTGCTAATACCAATCTTAATTGTCTTCTTCTCATGGCACCATCGTACAATTTTATTTCATCCTCCGTTTCAGGAATAAGTTTTGGAACAGGTCTTGGTTTTCCATTAGGATCTAATGCTACAAAAGTAAAAAAAGCTTCGTTGCTCTCGTATTTATATTGATGTAATAAATCTTCACCCCAAACTTTCAAGTGTATTTCCATTGACGTATTAAATGCCCTGCATACTTTGGCTTCTATTCTTACTACATTGCCTAATTTAATGGGTGTTTTAAAACTTAAATTATCTACAGATGCCGTCATGCCAGGTGCGTTAGAATGTCTACCTGCTGCAATTCCTGCTGCTATATCCATCCAGTACATTAAACGACCTCCCATTAAATTGCCAAATGTATTGGTATCATTGGGTAGCACCAATTCGGTCATCACGGTTCTACTTTCACTCACTTTTTTTTCTTCTATATGGGCATTCATTTCGTAAAGATAGGGGGTTAATTAAATGGTGATGGAAACTAGATCATTTAAATAATCATTCGATACATCTGCGCCAATTCCAGGTGCATCATTTAATACTAATTGCATTCCTTTATAAGTTACTCCTCCAATTACTGGATCTACCTTATGACCAATTAAACAAGTATCTAAATCGTAAAAATGAATATTATTAAATGCTGTTGCAAAATGTACTTTGGCAGATAAGGCAACCCTGCTTTCTAACATGCCTCCCATCATACAAGGAATACCGTTATGCTCTGCCACTTGATTAATTTTTAAAGCTTCATGAATACCCCCACTTTTGGCGAATTTTATATTGATATAGGAGCAGCATTTATTTCGTATCATTCGTTCTGCATCATGATGGGTATAAACAGATTCATCTGCCATGATTGGAATAGGTGATTGGTTGCTTAAGGCTGGTAATTTTTCATCGTTCCAGGTACGCATGGGTTGCTCGCAAAACTGTATATCAAATTTCCCCATTTCGGTTAGGGCAAACAAAGCATCTTCATAACTCCATCCCTGATTAGCATCTATTCTTAATTGTGCTTTATCGGCAATAGCAGATCGTATGCTACGAATGCGTTCAATATCGGTAGCGGGATCTTTCCCCAATTTTACTTTGATTATGTTCACTCCATTTTTTACAAATTCTACTGCCTGAGCAGCCATGGCTGCAGGGGTATCAATCCCAATGGTTAAATCAGATTCGATTGTTTTTATTTTTCCTCCTAAAAATTGATACAATGGCTGCCCTGCATGTTTAGCAGCAATATCATATAAGGCAAGATCAAATGCACTTTTTGCTGTATAATTTTTTGCTGTACTAATGTCCATTTCCTGTATTCTTGCTTCAATATCCAAGGGATCTTTACCTTTAAAAATGGTGGCAAAATCTTTGGCCATTTCAAAACAAGTATTCTGTGTTTCTACCACAATCATAGGAAATGCAGAACATTCCCCCACACCTATAATACCAGTATTGGTATGTATTCTTATAAAAGTATTTTGAGCAAAATGCATGGTTCCAGTAGCAATGGTAAAGGGAACCATGGGTATGGAATATTTATAAATTTCTGTATGAGTTATTTGCATCTGTAAAGTTGCCTATTTTTTAGAATATAGCTTGCTCATTTTTTGGTTTCTTACAACAAATTGTACCATATCTTGTTATTTCACTTACAAACATTTATATGGAATCTTTAAAAGGTAAAAACGTTTTAATTGTGGGGGCTACTGGTTCTGTAGGAGCACAAGCACTCAAATTAATTCATGCTAGCGGAGCTAATGTGTATATAACAGGAAGAAATAGCCATAAATTGGCTGAAATTGCTGCTAGCATAGGTATACCAACCAGTCAAGTGTTTCAAATGGATATTACCAATGAAACTTCTGTAAATACAACTGTAGATGCCATTCTACAAAAATCTACTACCATTGATATTTTAATCAATGCTGCTGGAATTGGCATTATTAAACCCATGGATTCGTTAACTAGTGCTGAATTTGAAAAAACACTTCAAATAAATTTAATAGGGGCTTTTTATTTGGTTAAAGCCGTTTTACCTGCAATGAAAATGGTAAAAAAAGGATTGATTATTCATATTCCTGGTGTTTTGGGTAAAGTACCCATGGCGGGTGCTGCTGCTTACAGCGCTAGTAAATATGGGCTTGTTGGCATGATGCAAAGCATCAGAGAAGAATTAAAGCGAACCGACATACGTATTACCAATCTTTTCTTAGGTGGAGTAGATTCCGCTTTTTGGGATAATATAGACCTGCGTGTTCAAAGAGACAAAATGATTTTAGCGGAAGAAGCTGGTAAAGCCATTTGGTTTTTATGCCAACAACCACTTAGTGGGGTAGTAAGTGAAATGGTTTTACAGCCGTTTAATCACCAAGCCATATAGCCATTGGTAAAATAATTTTAAATTTTTGCTAAAAGAGTACGTACTTGTTTTATATGTTCCGATATTCGCAGTACGAACACCTGTTAGCATGAAAATATCCTTTGACAATACCGAAAATGCATTTGCTTACAAATCCGATAAAGAACTAAAAAGTGCCCGTTTTTTGTTTAGTACCATGGGCTTCCCTTGGTTCGTACAAATAGGTACCAGATTAACGCCCTTTATCATGAAAACGGGTATTCCATTAGTACACCGTATCATCAGAAAAACAATTTTTAAACAATTTGTAGGTGGTGAAACATTAGAAGAAACTGAGGAAGTGGGTAATGTATTGGGCAAATATGGTATACAGGTTATTTTAGACTATGGAGTGGAGGGTAAAGAAGGTGAAGATAATTTTGATTTGGCCACCGATGAATTTATACGTGTTGTGAATTATGCTGCAACCCAAAACAATATTCCATTTATTAGTATCAAAGTAACTGGATTAGCCAGATTTGAACTACTACAAATTTTAAATGAAGCGCCTCGTTTAAGAAGTGGCATTCACGATCATGAAGAAGAAATTAAAGAGTGGGATAGGGTTAGAGAACGCATGTATACCATTTGTGAAGTAGCGGCAGAAAAAAATATTGGTGTATTAATTGATGCAGAAGAAAGTTGGATCCAAGACCCCATTGATAGGCTTACCATGGAAATGATGGAAGTATTTAATAAGGAGCATGTAATTGTGTATAATACTATTCAATTATATCGTCACGATCGCTTAAGTTTTTTGAAACTTTCTCATAAAATTGCTCAACAACAAGGGTTTAAATTAGGCATGAAACTGGTTCGTGGTGCCTATATGGAAAAAGAACGTGAACGTGCCATAGAGAAAGGGATGCCGTCTCCTATTCAAAAAGATAAACTAGCTACCGATACCGATTTTAATGAATCTATTCGTTTTTGTATAGATCATATAAATGATATTTCTGTAATTATAGCATCTCATAATGAGGATAGTAATTTATTTGCGGCTAACTTAATGCAAGAAAGAGGAATTGATCATCAGCATCCGCATATTCATTTTTCTCAGTTATTTGGCATGAGTGATCATATCACGTTCAATCTTGCAAAAGAAAAATTGAATGTAAGTAAATACCTTCCATTTGGTCCTATCAAAGAAGTAATTCCTTATTTGATGCGTAGAGCCAAAGAAAATAGTAGTGTGAGTGGGCAAACTGGTAGAGAGCTAACGCTAATTACCAAAGAGCTAAAAAGAAGAAAAGCGAAATAATTGTACAACTTGAAAAGCGCTAAACCCACAATTTCTTCACAAGCAGTTGGCTAAAGCCAATTATCCACTCAATTATTTGTTAATTTGCTTATGCAAGCATACCATGATTTACTTAAACATATATTGGTAAACGGTTCAGTTAAAACCGATAGAACAGGAACAGGTACAAAGAGTTGTTTTGGATATCAACTGCGGTTTAATTTAGCAGATGGTTTTCCAATGGTAACCACTAAAAAACTACACCTCAAAAGTATTATTTATGAATTGCTTTGGTTTTTACAAGGAGATACTAATATTAACTATCTAACTAAAAATGGGGTTGGTATTTGGAATGAATGGGCCGATGAAAATGGAAATTTAGGACCAGTTTATGGTAAGCAATGGCGAAGCTGGGAAGGTGCTAATGGACAAACATTCGATCAAATAAAAGATATCCTGCATCAACTAAAAAATAATCCAGATAGTAGAAGAATGATTGTGAGTGCTTGGAATGTAGCCGATTTACCTAAGATGGCATTAATGCCTTGTCATAGTTTATTTCAGTTTTATGTGGCAGATGGAAAATTAAGTTGTCAATTGTACCAGCGTAGTGCAGATGTATTTTTGGGAGTACCTTTTAATATTGCTTCCTATGCTTTGCTTACCATGATGATGGCCCAAGTGAGTGGGCTTGCCTATGGAGATTTTGTTCATAGTTTTGGCGATGTGCATATTTATAACAATCATATAGAGCAAGTTCATTTGCAATTAAGTAGAAAACCTTTCCCTTTACCAACCATGAAATTGAATCCTTCTGTTAAAGATATTTTTGATTTTACGTTTAACGATTTTACTCTTGAAAATTATCAATCTCATCCAGGCATAAAAGCGCCTGTTGCAGTTTAACAAATGAGGTGATAGCTTGGGTAGGGTAGCGCTTCGTTGCATTTGTTTGCTTACATTTTATAATTAAATGGTTTAACTAATGATTATCTCTATAATAGTGGCTACTTCTACAAATAATGCAATTGGTAAGAATAATCAATTACTTTGGCATTTACCCAATGACTTAAAATTTTTCAAGAACAGTACTTGGGCAATGCCTGTAATTATGGGTAGAAAAACATTTGAGTCTATGAATAGTAAACCGCTTAATGGCAGACTCAACATCATTATCACTAAGCAAACTAATTATACGCCTAATGGAGTTATTGTAGTTCATTCACTGCAGGCTGCCTTAGAAGCCGCTGAAAATAAGGATTATAAAGAATGTTTTATAATTGGTGGGGGTGAAATTTATGCTGCTGCACTGCCCATTGCCAATAAAATTTACCTAACAAAGGTAGAAGCTGAAGTAGATGCGGATACTTTTTTTCCTGAATGGAATAATGCAGATTTTACATTAACGCATCATGATTATCATTTTGCTGATGCTAAACATCTGTATAATTATTGTTTTCAAATTTGGGAGAAATAAACTTTTCCATGCAAATTATCCCGCATATTTATATTATGCTTTATCCTATTTTACTGCTACTATATTTGTTAGCTGGTAACCCTATTAAAACACGCTCCATAGATATACTGTATGGAATAAATATTCTTCTCTGTTTTTTTGCATTCTACCAGGTTAGAAAATTCATTGGTATCCTACAATTCATTAGAACATTTAAAGGAAACTCGTATTTAAAAATGCCAGCCATTAGTTATACCAGTGAATTTGTGCTTGTACAGGCTGCAAATGTATTGCTGCCATTGGTTTTACTCATACCAGTATGTAGAAGAAGTATGGTTTATTCGGCGCTGCTTTTTACTTTCTTTTTTTGGTACAATTCTTTTACCAATTTAAGTTTTAGTAATTTTTCTTTTTCACTTGCCTATTGTTTCAGCTTATTCTCTGCAACTTATGCCTTACTTTGGCTTCTTAAAAAATTACCATCTCAAAAATAGCTTACCCTAATGTACTCATTTGTTCAACTGGCTTTTAAATTTATCTGTTATTATAGGAAAGCTTCTAATGGAAAGGGACATGGCATTCACTCCCCATTTGTATTCAATTTAGTTACCCAAGTACTGAACGATAACCGAAATTTTTACATGTATTCATCAATTGAAGGGTTACGAAAAGAGTTGTTAAAAAATGCGTCGGAAATAATAGTGGAAGATTTTGGGGCAGGCTCAACTAAAATAAAAAAATCACCGGTTAGGAAAATTTCAGCAATCGCATCCTCATCGTTAAAGCCTAAGAAATATAGTCAGCTTCTTTTTAAATTAGTAAATCATTTTTCTCCTGCAAACATTCTAGAGTTGGGCACATCGTTAGGGGTAACCACAGCATATTTAGCTTCTGCCAATACTAATGCTCGTGTAATTACCATGGAGGGTTCTACTGCAGTTGCTCAAATTGCTCAAAACAATTTTATGCAGTTGGGTATTGGCAATATTGAAGTAGTTACTGGAAATTTTGATGTAACATTATCTAAAACACTGGAGAATATTCATCAAATAGACTTTGCTTTTTTAGATGGGAATCATCGGTATGAACCAACCATTCGTTATTTTAAACAGATTGTAGAAAAATCGCATGTTGACACACTAGTTGTTTTAGATGATATTCATTGGAGTAGTGAAATGGAGCAGGCTTGGGAGGATGTGAAGTTAGATGCTCGTGTAACACTTACGATTGATCTTTTTTATATTGGATTGGTTTTTTTTAGAACTGAACAGCAAGAAAAACAGCATTTTATGATTCGGTATTAATGTTGTTTATCTATCTTCCTGTAAACCTTAATAAAAAATGCCGTAATTTTAACCATGATTATTGGCATTCTAAAAGAGCAGCTAGGAGAAAATAGAGTATCCCTACTTCCTGAACAAGCTGAAGTACTAATCAAAAACGGAAATCAGGTTTGGATAGAAAAAGGCGCAGGAGAAGCAGCTTATGCTACTGATGAAGCCTATTTGGCTTGTCAAGTTATTATTCAGCAAAGGGAAAAAATTTTGCAAGAAGCAGATATTCTCTTATGTTATTGGTCTATTCCAGAAGCCGTGAATGGCCAAATGAAAGAAGGTGCCATTTTAATTGGTGTTTATCAGCCCTTATTTCAATTTAGTTTAATGAAACAGTGGGCAGAAAAAAAACTTACTTGTTTTAGTTTAGATATGATTCCCCGAACTACAAGGGCACAATCAATGGATGTGTTGAGTAGTCAGGCAAATATTGCTGGGTATAAGGCGGTATTGCTAGCGGCCAATTTGTTTCCTCGATATTTTCCCATGTTCATGACTGCCGCAGGAAGTATTGCACCTGCTAAATTGTTGGTATTAGGAGCTGGTGTTGCGGGATTGCAAGCGGTAGCTACTGCAAAAAGATTAGGTGCAGTAGTTGAAGTTTCCGATACAAGACCTGCAGTTAAAGAAGAAGTAATGAGTTTGGGTGCAAAATTTATTGAAATAGAAGGAGCTGCTGATGCGTCAAAAGCAGGCGGGTATGCTGTGGATCAATCTGAAGCTTTTAAACAAAAACAACAAGATCGTTTGGCACAATCTGTTGCAAAATCTGATATCATTATTGCTACTGCACAATTGCAAGGTAAAAAAGCGCCATTACTAATTACCGAAGCAATGCTTAAAACAATGCGCCCTGGTTCTGTAGTAATAGATTTAGCCGCAGCTACAGGTGGTAATGTATTTGGTGTGCAAAACAATACCACTATTCAATTGCATGGAGTTACCTTAGTGGGAAATAGCCAATTGCCCAGTTCAATGCCTTGGGATGCCAGTAAAATGTATGGCAAAAATGTGTTGAATTTTTTACAACTTATTGTTGATAAACAAGGAAATCTTCAACTGAATTTTGAAGATGATTTAATTAAAGGTTGTTGCATCACTCATAATAACAACGTAACTAATAGTCGTATTGTAGAATTAATCAACACCGTAAATTTATAAGTATAAATGGAAATTGTATTAACTTTTTTACATCAGCATATTGCTATTATTTATATGGTGATATTATCAATTTTTTTAGGAATTGAAGTAATTGGCAGAGTGCCTAGTGTATTACATACCCCTTTAATGAGTGGTGCCAATGCTATTCATGGAGTAGTGATTATAGGTGCAATTATTGTTATGGGTAAGGTTGATGCAGAAAATTATATTACGTTGATCATTGGTTTTTTGGCAGTATTACTTGGTACACTTAATGTAGTTGGTGGCTTTGTTGTTACCAATCGGATGCTCGAAATGTTTAAGAAGAAAAAATAAGAATGGAACTACAATTGCTCACACTTTGTTATTTAATTGGATCAATTACTTTTATTGTTGGTCTTAAAATGTTATCTCATCCAGAAACGGCCCAAAGAGGTAATTTAATTGCGGCAGCCGGAATGTTCATCTCTATTGTTGGTACTATTTTTTTGTATCAGGAAGAAGGTATTGGCTTGCACAATTATACTTGGATTTTTGCTGCGTTAATAATAGGAACTGTTATTGGGGCAATAGCTGCTAAGAAAGTGAAAATGACTTCTATGCCCGAACTGGTAAGTTTATTTAATGGTATGGGAGGTGCTTGTGCAGCCCTCATTTCAATTATTGAATTTCAGCATATTCAGCATACTATACTAGAGAATACCGGGGTTGCCATTGTTGATACAGCAAGGCTACTGAGTATTTTTGCGGGGTTAATTATAGGATCGGTTTCCTTTGCAGGTAGTATGATTGCTTGGGGTAAACTCAATGGAAAATTAAAAGATTTTACATTTAAAGGACAGCAAGTATTTAATATTTTACTCTTTGTTTTTACCATTTCATTGTCAGCATATTTAATTATGCAATTAAATAGTGCCAATTATGTTTTATTTTACTTGGTATTTTTTGCTGCATTATTATATGGTGTGTTATTTGTTTTTCCTATTGGCGGTGCAGATATGCCCGTAGTTATTTCTTTATTGAATTCATTTACAGGGGTAGCTGCTGCATCTGCGGGTTTCTTATACAATAATCAAGTAATGCTTACTGGGGGTATTTTAGTAGGGGCTGCTGGTACGCTGTTAACAATACTCATGTGTAAGGCCATGAATAGAAGTTTACTAAATGTACTTGTTGGGTCATTTGGGGCAAATGCTACTACTGGCGTTCAGCAATCTGTTACTGGTAATTTCAAAGAAATTACTATTAGTGATGTTGCAGTGTGCATGAGTTATGCAAATAAAGTAATTATTGTACCAGGATATGGTTTGGCAGTTGCTCAAGCACAACATGTGTGTCATGAATTAGAAAAATTATTAACCGATAAAGGCGTTGAAGTTAAATATGCCATACATCCAGTTGCTGGTCGTATGCCCGGGCATATGAATGTATTACTTGCCGAGGCTGATGTTGATTACGACAATCTATTAGAAATGGAACAGGCCAATGATGAATTTAAATCAACGGATGTTGTATTCATCTTGGGTGCAAATGATGTGGTGAATCCTGCAGCTAAAACAGATCCTGCATCTCCTATTTACGGAATGCCTATTTTAGAAGTGGAACAAGCTAAAACGGTTATTGTAAATAAGCGTAGTATGAAGCCTGGATATGCTGGTATTGAAAATGCGTTATTCTTTCAACCTAAAACTTCTATGCTTTTTGGTGATGCAAAAGCAGTATTGCAAAAATTAGTTACTGAAATAAAGTCTCTTTAAATAAGTAATTTTTGTACCAACTTTAAATAAATAGCTTGTTGTTACCAGCCAATTTTTTAAATAGCTTGAAGGGTGTGGCAGGATTTGAAAGATCCAGTTTTGAAGCTGTTCACCTATCTGGGGAACAAGTTACGTCTATTAGGATAAATCCATTTAAAACAGTAAATTCTTTTAAGCATATACCACAATCTATTATCCCTTGGTGCAAACATGGGGTATATCTTGCGGAAAGACCATCTTTTACATTTGATCCTTTGTTTCATGCGGGTGTTTACTATGTTCAAGAACCAAGTAGTATGTTTCTTTGGTATTTATTAGAGCAGGTTGTTGGTGAAAATACATTGAACAAAAAAGTATTGGACCTTTGTGCTGCACCTGGTGGAAAATCTACTTTATTACAAAATTATTTTACCGATGGGCTTGTTGTTTCTAATGAAGTAATAAAATCAAGAGCTTCTGTACTGGTAGAGAATTGTACAAAGTGGGGGTACCCCAATTCAATTATTACCAATAATGATCCAGATCATTTTAATAAACTTCCTAATTATTTTGATGTTATTGTAGTAGATGCACCTTGCAGTGGAAGTGGTCTTTTTAGGAAAGATCCCTTAACTATACAGGAATGGAAAAATGAACATGTTTTGCATTGCAGTATGCGCCAAGAGCGAATCTTAACTTCTATTTTACCCTCTTTAAAAGAAAATGGGCTACTTATTTATTCTACTTGCTCTTATTCAGTGGAAGAAAATGAACAAATTGCAGATTGGTTAGTGAATGAAATGCATTTAACAGCCATGGAACTTACTATTCCTAGTGATTGGAATATTGTAAAAACGGAATCTAAATGTGCTCATGCACCAGGGTATCGTTTTTATCCCAATTTAGTTAAAGGGGAAGGATTTTTTATTGCTGTATTTAAAAAAATAGATTGTACAAACTCAATAAAATACAAAGAAATAAAATTAGCTAAGCCATCAAGGACGGAATTAGAAATTGCACAATCTTTTTATCCAATACCCCCTCATTTTGCCTCGTTTAAACAACAGGAAGCCATAAGAATTCTGCCCGAAAAACACTTCATACATTTGCAAGAATTAGCCGCCGCTTTATATATTAAAAGAGCCGGAATTGAACTAGGTATTGTAAAAAATAGCCATTTTGTTCCATCCCATGATCTATCGGTTTCTATTTTGAATAAATCTTGTTTGCCTTTTATAGATATAAATTTAGATCAAGCAATTCAATACCTTAAAAGGAAGGAAATTCAGTTGGATGGTCCCAATGGCTGGTGTTTATTAAAATATGAGGAAAATGCCTTAGGTTGGATTAAAAAAATGCCTAATCGAATCAATAATTACTATCCTGCTGAATGGAGAATATTAAAAGAGTAACTTTATCTTATATTCGTTTTACAGATGATAAATAAAATTCTCTTTTTACTGATGATGAACTGTTTTACCCTGCTTCATGCTCAGGATAAACTAGTTGTTGAGGGCAAACCGGGTAATTTTTTTGTAATACATAAGGTTACCGAAAAGGAATCTCTTTCGAGTATTGGTCGTTTATATGGATATACACCCCAACAATTGGCCCAATATAATGGGTTGAATACGAATGGAATCTTGCCCTTGGGGGCAAGTATAAAAGTTCAATTGACCGCTCAAAACCTACATCAACAACAAGAAAATGAGTTAAGTATTCCTGTGTATCATATAGCATCTAAAGGAGATAATTTGTTTAAACTTAGTCAATTGTATAACAAAGTTGCTGTTGCTTCATTGCGCAACTGGAACGATTTAAAAACTGATCTTGTTAAAGATGGGCAGGCCATTATTGTTGGATACATCAATGGGAATAAACCAGTGGTACCTGCACGAATTTTTGTGAATGATCCTTTGTTATCTCAATCAATTGCTTCAAAGCCTATTCCTGTAAAACCAGTAGATGTAGGTCCTCCACCATTAAAAAATCCAAATGTAATGGATGCTGCAGTGGATGGTGCAAGAGAATTAAAAGGCATCATGAAACCCCTAACCGATAATGAACTTTTATTATTGGCCCAAACGCAAGAAAAAATTAAAAAAGATGCTGTAGCAGGTTCAACTTTACAAACTGCTTTACCAGGTTCTATTTCTCCTGTTCCGCTAGAGGAACAGCGTATTTCAGATGAGGATATTTTTTATACCCCTACATTAAGTGATGAAGGATATTTTAGTGCTTTTTATACAAATGCAGATAAAAGCTATACTGAAATTTCTAAAATGGGAAATGCTGCCATTTTTAAATCAATGAGTGGGGTAAAGGATAGAAAATATTATGTACTCATGAATCAAATTTTACCTGGAACAATTGTTAAAATAAAGGTGAATAAAAAATCAATTTATGCCAGGGTACTGGGCGAATTACCCGAAATAAAAGGAGCCGAAAATGTATTGTTGCGCATGAGTAGTGCGGCAGCATCTGCATTGGGCATACAAAACCAATCTCTATTTTCTATTAACTTAACCTATCTACAATAGTATGAAATATCTTACTTTATTAATGAGTTTCTTTTTTGTTGTTGCCTGTAATGTAAACAGCCAATCGGGTGTATTGCCAGTTGCAGATTTTGAAAAAAAGATGGCCGAACCCAAGGTGCAGGTATTAGATGTTAGAACCGCTGGCGAATATCAATCAGGACATTTGCAAAATGCTTTACAAGCAGATTGGTTGAATAAAGAGCAGTTTGTAGACAGAACTCAATATTTAGATAAGTCTCTACCTGTACTTATTTATTGTGCTTCTGGTGTAAGAAGTGAACAAGCTATGCAAGCGCTTAAACAGCAGGGGTTTAAGCAGGTGTACAATTTAGATGGAGGTATGTCTAGCTGGAAAATGAACAATCGGCCTATTGTTGCAGAAAATCCACCTAATGAGCTTTCAATCGCCGCTTTTGAATCAATGGTGAATGGTGCTAAAATTGCTTTGGTTGATATTGGTGCTGAATGGTGCCCGCCTTGTAAAAAAATGGAACCTGTTTTACAATCTTTACAAAAGGATTTGCCCAATACCTTTACTTTAGTTAAAGTAGATGGAGGAAATGATATTACCGTGATGAAGGCACTGAATTTTGTTGCCTTGCCTACTTTTATTATTTTTAAAAATGGTAAAGAAACTTGGCGCAAACAAGGTGTAGTAAGTTATGACGAATTAAAAAATGCCTTACTTAAATAATATTACCTATTCGGTATCCTCTCAAAAAATTTTCTATTGTCATGCGTTTTTTACCTTCTAATTGAAGGTCTTTAATATGAAGGTACCCGTCTTTGCAAGCAAATTTTAAATAGGTTTTACCATCGCTCAATATTTGTCCTATTGGTTCATTGTGTTGAATTGGTTCGGGGATACTTTTAAATATTTTTACAATTTTCCCATCAAGTTTTGTTATTGCTCCAGGAAATATAGAGAGTCCTCTAATTAAATTATGGATGCATTGAACTGTATTATTCCAATTAATTTCGCAATCTTTTGAAAATAATTTTGGTGCTTGTTTGGGATGTTCAGATTCTTGTTGAGGGTAATCTTTTAGTTCTCCTGTTTGTAATAGGGCAACTGTTTTTAATAATAAATTAGCTCCCACTATTTTCATGCGATCATGCACTTCGGTAGCTGTTTCATTCTCTCCAATGGGCATTTTATCTTGAAGCAAAATATTACCAGTATCTATTTCGTGTTTTAATTTAAAAGTAGTTACCCCTGTTTCTTTTTCACCATTTATCACTGCCCAATTAATAGGTGCTGCTCCTCTATAATTAGGTAATAAAGAACCATGCACATTAATGGTACCTAGTGGTGGCATATTCCAAACTATTTCTGGTAGCATTCTAAATGCTACTACAATTTGCACATCTGCTTTGAGCAATCTTAAAGCTTCAATAAATTCAATACTTTTTAATTTTTCGGGTTGCAGTATGGGTAATTTTTTTTCTAGTGCATATTTTTTTACGGCACTTTCTGTAAGTTTTAAACCCCTGCCTGCCAGTTTATCTGGAGCGGTAACTACCCCCACAATTTGGTAGCCTGCGGTAAATAAGGCATCCAAAGAAGCCACAGCAAAATCGGGAGTACCCATGAATATAATGCGTAGAGTAGAAATATTAGCTGATTTTGCGCAAATGTATCAAAAAACTTCTTGTTTTACCCGAAGGATTGTACTTTTGCCGCTTTAGGCTAGCATTCAGCTTGCCGTTAATTTAAAGATCATGCAACAAGCAAAAAAAGGTGATAAAGTAAAAGTACACTATCACGGAAAGTTAACCGATGGAAATACATTCGACTCTTCAGAAGGTAGAGAACCACTAGAATTTGAAATAGGTGGTGGAATGGTTATTGCCGGATTTGATGATGGCGTAACTGGTATGAAAATTGGTGAAAAGAAAACCATCAATATTCCTGCCGATCAAGCGTATGGTCCTAAGCAAGAAGAAATGATTATGGAATTTCCTAAAGATCGTTTTCCTGCCGATATGGTTCCCGAAGTGGGTTTACAATTGAATATGAGTAATGGCTCTGGACAAAATTTTCCTGTAGTCATTATTGAAGTAAAAGAAAATGAAGTTGTTTTAGATGCCAATCATCCATTAGCTGGCGAAGAATTGGTTTTTGATCTTGAATTGGTAGCAATCGATTCTCCTTCATTAATAATCACTCCATAATTTTATACAGTTAATTAAATAGGGTTTATAAAGAGATTCCCTTTCATCTTTATAAACCCTATTTTTTATTGGGGATATGTTAAGCATTCTTTCTGTTCAACCACCAGCCAAGCCAAATTCCTGTTAGGCCCCACATTGCAATTGCGTCAAGCAAAAATGCCCGAATATCAAAAAGATGATACCATACATGACTAGTATATGCACTATTGAGATAAACAATACACCCTACAAATAAACAGGCAGTAAATGTTTTAGTAAAATTATTATGGGCAAATTTTCCCAATATCCAACAAACTAACCAAGCTAGTAAAATATTTACGGCAAGTGCTCTTGCCATACTTGTTCCCATATTGTAAGTCATGTTGGCGTGATATTGAATAATGGCCCATGGTTTTCCAATAGAGCTGTTGGTTATTTTTTCCATGTCTTCAAAAGATGTTCCTTTTGGAGCAGTGGGTAAATAATATCCTCCTTCTTTTTCTAAATTAGCACTCAAAAAATTCAGTATACTATCTTGTTTTGGGGTATACTCTTGAGCTGGTCTATGAAGGTCTAATGCCGTCCAAGATAGGAACTGCCACATGAATAAAATTACTCCACCTACAAGTGAGCCGATGATTGTTTTTTTCATTTTAAATGTTTTTAGGTAGAACAAAATATACAATCAATATCATATTTGCAATAGGATACCTTACAAATATTTATCTTGTGCAAAACAAGTACATGTTAAATAAGTATACTTCGCAAGTAGCAGACAGATTAATGCGCTATGTTCAAATAGATACACAAAGTGATCCTCATTCAAATACATTTCCTAGTTCTGCTAAACAAAAAAATCTTTCTCAGCTTTTGGCTAACGAATTAACTCAATTAGGAGCGGAATGTGTAGAAATGGATGAATATGGGTATGTTTATGCTACTATACCTGCCACCAGTTCTAAAAAAATTCCCAATATTTGTTTTTGTAGTCATATAGATACGGCACCAGATTGTAGCGGCACAATGGTAAAACCAATACTACATCAACATTTCAGTGGAATGGATATTGTATTACCCGATGATGAATTACAGGTGATCACTGTAAAACAATATCCCTATTTATTAGAGCATATAGGAAAATCAATTATTACAGCTAGTGGCAAAACTTTATTGGGTGCTGATGATAAAGCGGGCGTATCTATTATCATGGATTTTGCTGCCTATCTTTTACAAAACCCTTCTATTCAACATGGTATTATTAAATTGTTGTTTACTCCAGATGAAGAAATTGGAATGGGTACTGCTAAATTAAACTTACCAAAACTAGGTGCAGACTTTGCCTATACTTTAGATGGAGGAAAGTCTGGAACTTTTGAAGATGAAACCTTTAGCGCAAATGGGGTAATTATTACCATCCATGGTGTAATTGCTCATCCTGGCGATGCGAAAGGTAAAATGGTAAATGCAATAAAAATAGCAGGAGAAATTTTATCTCAACTACCTAAAGGTACCCTATCACCTGAATCTACAGAAAAAAGAGAGGGCTTTATTCATCCATTGCAAATAGATGGTTTGGCAGAAAAAGCAAGTATTGAATTTTTAGTTAGGGATTTTGAAACTGCTCAATTAAGTAAACATGAAGCAGTACTTCAACAAATTATTTCCGATGTTATAAAAAAATATCCCGGTGCCAGTTTTGATTTTTTAGTAAATGAGCAATATAGAAATATGAAAGAAATTATTAGCCAATTTCCATTTGTAGTAAACTACGCAAAAGAAGCCTATGAGCGGGTTGGTTTGCCATTTATTAAAGAACCCATTCGGGGGGGTACAGATGGAAGTAGATTGAGTTTTATGGGATTGCCTTGCGCTAATATTTTTACAGGCATGCAGGCCATACATAGTAAACATGAGTGGGTGGGCGTTGCGGATATGGAAAAAGCAGTAGAAACGCTTGTAACATTAGTTCAAGTGTGGGAAGAAAAATATTAAATGGGTTAGAATTGATAGTATCTTTAAAATAAAATTTTATATGACTTTTCTAATTCAATTTTGGTGGCTACTCATACTAATTGTAATTATTTTTACAGGATTGGTAACAGTAAATCAAGGAACTATTGCAGTTATAACCCTATTTGGTAAATACAAGCGTATCCTTCGTCCTGGATTAAATTTTAAGATACCCGTTTTAGAACAGGTGTACAAAACAGTGAGCATTCAAAACAGATCTGTTGAGCTAGAGTTTCAAGCCGTAACAGTAGATCAGGCCAATGTATATTTTAAAAGTATGTTGCTTTATTCGGTGATTAATCAGGATGAAGAATCCATAAAAAATGTAGCATTTAAATTTATTAGTGATAAAGATTTAATGCAAGCATTAATCAGAACGGTTGAAGGTTCCATTAGGGCCTTTGTTGCTACAAAAAAACAAGCTGAAATTTTATTGCTTCGTAGAGAAATTGTAGAGTTTGTGAAAGAGCAAATTGATCATTCTTTAGAAGAATGGGGCTATCATTTACAAGATCTCCAAATAAATGATATCACTTTCGATCAGCTAATCATGGAAAGTATGAGTAGGGTTGTGGCTAGCAATAATTTAAAAGCTGCTGCTGAAAATGAAGGGCAGGCATTATTGATTACTAAAACAAAAGGGGCAGAAGCCGAGGGAAATGCAATTAAAATTGCTGCTGAAGCAGAACGGGAAGCAGCAATGCTTAGAGGGCAAGGAGTGGCATTGTTTAGAGCTGAAGTTGCCAAGGGTATGAGCCAGGCTGCCGAAGAAATGAAGCAAGCAAATTTAGATACCAATGTTATTCTTTTTAGTATGTGGACAGAAGCCATTAAGAATTTTGCAGAAATAGGAAAGGGAAATATTATTTTCTTAGATGGAAGTCCTGATGGTATGCAAAACAACATGAAGCAAATAATGGCCATGATGAAGATGAAAGAACCCAATAGCAAGAATTAATCTGCAAAAGCTTTCCTAAATAACAGCTTCTTAGGTTTTTTATTGAAATTGTATGCTTTCATTTGTATAACTACAAACTATTTAAATTAAAATATTACCCCATGTTTTATTTACTTCAAGTAGATACAATACAAAAATCAGTTGCTGGTATAGCCATGAATGCGGAGAAAATTTCTATGTGGAGTTTGTTAGAAAAAGGGGGCGGCATCATGTATCCATTGTATTTATTATTAATCTTGGCTATTTTCGTTTTTGTAGAAAGGTTGATTGCTATTCAAAAAGCATCCAAAATTGATGCTGATTTTATGAAAATCATTCGAGATCATATTTTATCTGGAAATGTACAAGCTGCCAAAACGGTTGCTAAGAATACCAATAACCCAGTTGCAAGAATGATTAATAAAGGTCTTCAACGCATTGGTAAACCTATTGATGCAATAGAAAAAAGTATGGAAAATGTAGGAAAGCTCGAAATGTATAGGATGGAGAAAAATTTATCTATTCTCTCTTTAATTTCGGGCATTGCCCCTATGTTTGGATTTTTGGGAACGATCATTGGTATGGTTCAATTGTTTTATGGTATTGCTTCAACAGGAGAATATACACTCAATACCATTGCTGGGGGAATTTATACCAAGATGATTACCTCTGCAACAGGATTAATTATAGGTATGATTGCATACATAGGATATAATTTTTTAAGTACACAGATAGATAAAACAGCTAATAAAATGGAAGCTGCCAGTGCAGATTTTATGGATGTGTTGCAAGAGCCAACCCGATAATTGTTATTAACTGAATCATTCAATACATGAATATTCGAAAAAAAAATAGAAATCATTCTGATGTGCATACTGGCGCATTAAATGATATTTTGTTCATTTTACTATTGTTTTTTTTAATTGTTTCTACTTTAGCCAACCCCAATGTTATAAAAGTGGCTAATCCTAAAGCAAAGGCAGATACAAAAGCCAAACAAACCGTAGTAATTACAGTAGATAAAATGCAACAAATTTTTATTGGATCCGAGAAAATTACATTTGACGAATTAGAACCTAAACTAAAAATATTTTTATCAAAGGAAGCAGATAAGCCTTCTGTAGTAATCAACGGAGATAGTACCGCACACTTAGGTACAGCAATTAAAGTAATGCAAGTAATTAAAAAATTGGGTGCTACACCTGTAATAGCAGTAGATAATAGTGGATTTAAATAACTAATTTAGTTTACGTACTTTAATCATACGATCTTTACCCTGCATATCTTTTTTAAGTTCAACATGATATATATTTTCTTCAAATAAGCTCATTACCTCTTTTGCATGTTGTTCATTTATTTCAAAATAAATAGTTCCATTGGGTAAGAGCCATTTTTCACTAAACAACTTTATTTTTTTATAAAAAATTACTGCATCGTTATCTGGAACAAATAAAGCCATAGCTGGTTCAAATTCCAATACATTCGGATGCATACTTGCCTTCTCAGATTCTTTTATATATGGGGGGTTGCTAACGATTATATGAAAAGGCATGAATTTTTTCCAGTTGCCCTCATCTAAAAAATCCATCTCGGTAAACTCAATAGGTGTTTCTAATAAAAGAGCATTTTCTGTTGCAGTAAGTACGGCGGCTTTATTAATATCAATGGATTCAATTAATAAATAGGGCGCATTTTTTTTTAAGGAAACGGGAATGCATCCTGTGCCTGTTCCAATTTCTAAAACTAATAAAGGGGAAGGAGCTTGGCTAGCTAAATCTGCTAAGATCCATGATACTAATTCTTCTGTTTCTGGTCGGGGTATTAACGTATTACTGGTTACTTTAAAGGGCATTCCCATAAACCATGCTTCTCCCATAATATATTGAATGGGTTCACCTGTACTTAGTTGATGTACCGATTTTTGTAAAAGAATATATTCTTCCTCATTTAATGAAATAGATTTGTTTAGCAGTTGATCTATTTTAGCGTATCCAGTAATCCATTCCATTAATATACTGGCAATATTGCTCGATTCACGTTCATGGTATAATGAACCAATGCTGTTGATGATCAATTGTTTGCCTTCCTGAATGGTCATACTGCAATTTACTATCATTTGATTAATTTTGTACATTCTGCAAGGATGGGAATTCATGAACAATATATAGCCAGGTGTATCACTCTCGCTTTAAAAGGCGCTGGCTTTGTTGCGCCTAATCCCATGGTGGGTGCTGTTTTGGTGTATCAACATACTATAATTGGGGAAGGATATCATGCTTTTTTTGGTGGCCCACATGCCGAGGTGAATTGTTTTAATTCGGTGGATCCTGCTAATCGTTCACTTATTTCAGATTCTACCCTATATATTTCTTTAGAGCCCTGTGCGCATTTTGGAAAAACACCTCCCTGTGCTAATCTGATTGTACAATATGGTGTGAAACAAGTAGTAATTGGTTGCCGAGATCCATTTGATGAAGTAAATGGAAAGGGAATTGAAATTGTAAAAAATGCTGGGATAGATGTATTAGAAGGAATCTTGGCCAATGAATGCCAGGCTTTAAATAAACGGTTTTTTTATTTCCATCAAAAAAAGCAACCCTATATCATTTTAAAATGGGCACAAAGTGCCAATCATAAAATAGCCAATAATGTATTAGCGCGTACAATTATTTCTAATGAGTATAGCAATTCTTTAGTACACCGTTGGCGAAGTGAAGAAGCAGCCATTTTAATAGGTACCAATACCGCATTACAAGATAATCCTTCATTGAACACCAGACTGTGGTTTGGTAAATCACCTCAACGCTTGGTGTTAGATACTTCTTTAAGGCTACCTGCTCATTTAAAATTATTTACAGATGCTCAACCAATAACTGTATTTAATTTTCAAGAATCATACAAGAACAACCATATAACATACGTTCAAATCAATTCCAAAGAATCTGTTATAAAACAAATATTGGCCCATTGTTATGTTAATCAATTACAAAGTATATTGGTAGAAGGAGGGGCTAAATTAATACAATCATTTATAGCGGAAGGGTGTTGGAATGAAGCTAGAATAATTACCAATCAATCTTTATTGATAGAAGAAGGGTTAAATGCTCCCCAATTACCTAAAATGGATATTACTAAAGAAGAAATTCTTGGAGGGGATAAGATTCAGTATGTTTACAATTCACCATTGTGTTTGCCTTTTTATTTTAGCGTATGATTTATTTATTAGGAAGTATTGTTCTTACCAGTTACCTCACCTTGGCATTTAAGATTTGTGAAAAATATTCAGTACCCGTTTTCCCAGCAATTGTGTTTAACTATATCACTTGTGTTATAACGGGTTCTATTGTTAATGGAGCATTTCCTATTAATGCTGCTTCCATTGGAACGCCTTGGTTTAAATGGGCTTGTTTGATGGGCGTATTATTTGTTTCTATTTTTAATATCATTGGCATCACTACGCAAAAAATTGGCGTAGCGGTTGCTTCAGTTGCTAATAAACTATCTTTAATTATCCCCGTTGTACTATCTGTTTATTTGTATAACGAAACGGTTGCTGGATGGAAACTAGTAGGCGTTGTTATAGCATTGGTTGCTGTTGTGCTTACTTGTATACCTGCAAATTCACAGTTGAATATTACAACCAAAAGTGGAACTGGCTTTACTTATTTATTGCCCATTGTATTGTTTATTGGAAGTGGTTTACTGGATGCCTTAATTAATCATGTACAGTTAAACTATGTAACACCCAACAATAGCAATGCATACCTCATAAGTGGATTTTTTTCTGCTGCTACTATAGGATCGGTTGTATTGCTATCACAATATCTGGTAAAAAAAAGAGCATTTGCCTGGCATCATGTTGTTGCAGGAATACTAATAGGTATCCCAAACTATTTTTCTATTTGGTGTTTAATACATTTTTTAAAATTAAGCCCTTGGGAAAGCAGTGCTAGTATTCCTATGAATAATATGGGTATTGTATTATTTAGTACCTTAGTTGCAGCCATATTATTTAAAGAAAAATTGTCTAAGCTTAATTGGCTAGGCGTAATGCTTTCGGCCGTAGCTATTTATTTAATTGCATTTGGAAACCAACTTTAATTTATGCTTTGCCTGTAAGCCGATAAACCCATACGCCCACTATTTCTTTTAATAAATATTTCCAATCGTTTAGTAAAGTAATATCTGGTACTAAATAATCTTCTAAACTAAATGGGGCATCAATTACTTTATAGTCGCAGGGATAAGGTATACAATTCGTAAAACCTGCTTTCTTAAATACTTTTATTGCACGCGGCATGTGCTGTGCAGAAGTAATAACAATATACGGAGGGGCTAATTGTAATGAATCTAATAAGCGTTTAGAATATAAAGCATTTTCAAAAGTATTTCTGGATTCAGATTCAATAATAATATCTTCTTGTTTTACCCCGTTTCTAATAAGCTCTTTATATAAAAAATCTGTTTCCGCAGGTTCTTTCCTTAAAAGTTTTCCGGTTCCTCCACTAATTACTATTTTGTTGATCTGCTTGCTATGATATAAGTTAGTTGTTTGAATAAATCTATCTGCATTGTTTCCAAAATAGCCAATGTTCTTTGCGTCATACATAGATAATCCGCCCAATAAAATACCTGCACTGTATTGGTTGTTAGAAGGCAAATGCGTTAATGGAGGTTGCCACCATTTGGAAATACTCCGATGAATAAAGGGGTTGGAAAATACCAATGCAATGATCCATATTGCAATATGTAATTTCCTTTTTAATATTGTTGATTTTAAAAGCAAGCTTGCTATCAATAACAAAGCAATCCAGCTAATTGGTACTAATAGGAAGAAAAAAATTTTAGAAAAGAAAAAGAACATGGTTATACATTAAAGCGTTTACTTACTACTAATTCCTTAGATGCTGCTGTGTATACATAAAATCCTTCTCCACTTTTAATACCTAATTTTCCTGCTGATACCATATTTACTAGCAAGGGGCAGGGAGCATATTTAGTATTACCATACCCTGTATACAATACATGAAGAATACTTAAACAAGTGTCTAGTCCAATAAAATCAGCTAATTGTAAGGGTCCCATGGGGTGTGCCATACCTAGCTTCATTATAGTATCAATAGATTCTACCCCAGCAATACCTTCATATAAACTATAGATGGCTTCGTTTATCATTGGCATTAATATTTTATTGGCAATAAATCCGGGATAATCGTTTACCACACAAGGCACTTTGCCTAATTGTTTAGTTAGTTCCTCAATGGTATGAGTAATGGTTTTGTCAGTAGCATAGCCATTGATAATTTCTACCAGTTTCATTACTGGTACTGGATTCATAAAATGCATTCCAATTACTTTATCCGCTCGCTTTGTTGCAGATGCTATTTTAGTAATAGAAATGGATGAAGTATTGGTAGCAAGTATGGCTGCTGCAGGAGCTGCTGCATCTATTTCTGCAAATATTTTTAATTTAAGGTCTACATTTTCTGTTGCTGCTTCAATTACCATATCTGCAATAGCTACGCCATTTGCTATATTGGTGGATGTGCAGATCCTATTATATATTTGTATTTTTTGTTCTTCGGTTATGATACCCTTAGATACCTGACGGTTAAGGTTTTTACTAATCGTTTCTAATGCTTTTATTAGTTGTGCTTCTTGAACATCCACAATGGTTACCTTAAAACCTGCTTGAGCAAAAACATGTGCAATACCATTACCCATGGTACCCGCACCAATTACGGTAATATTTTCAATAGTCATCATGAATAATTTTAACTGGTTTATTTTTTTCTTTTGAAATCTCCTCTCTTCCAAGCGCTAATAAAATCAGCCCAAGCAGCAGGGTTCAATATATTCATTGGAGGTACTTGACCTGCATAATAATATTTATTTGTTTGTTGCCGTAATTGGTAATTAACAGCTTCCCTGCCATCTGCAGGAAGGCTATTGAGCAAAATTCTTCTTTGCGCTTCATCTGTATTTTTTCGTGCAATTTCATAGGCATCATCGGGCATTCGATTGTTTAAAAAGTCTCGCTCAAATTGCTCTCTTGATGGGCGTGGTTTTAAAATGGTGGCAGGCAAATAAGTAGTATCGCTAATTAATAATTGAATTACACTGTACTGGTTTTCAGCTAAATTGGCTGGAATTTTTATGGTATTGTTTTTATATCCAACACTGGAAAAAGTTATTCTATCTCCCTTCATTACCGCAATAGAAAATACACCATCACCTGTTGTAATAGTTCCCCTTCCTTTTCCCTCTACAATAACACTGGCGGAAGGAATTCCTCTTAAGCTATCTGCAGTCATAACAACTCCATAAAGCTGAATAATAGAATCCCTATATGGATTGCCTGTTTCTTGGGCTTGAATGGCCTTGAACGGCATATAAAACAATAGGGGTAATAGGTAATAAAGTAGTTTATGGCTCATACAAGTTCAACTGTATCTATAGCAAATGTACAATTTTGCCAAGGTTCTTGTTTAAAGTATAGAAATAGCAACAAAGTAAGGTGGTTGAATGTTAACTTTGCAACCTCAAATCATTTTTAACAAAAACTTTCGTGATGACAATTGATGATATTTTAAAAGCCCTTAGTAATGTTCAAGAACCCGATTTGGGCAAAGACTTAGTAACCTTGAATATGGTAAAAGACATTACCATTGATGGGAATAAGGTAAGTTTTACCTTGGTATTAACCACTCCTGCCTGCCCTATGAAAGACATGATGCAGCGAGCAAGTGAAAATGCAATAAAATTATTGGTAAATAAGGAGGCAATTGTAAAAGTAAATTTCACTTCAAATACCTCTACTACTCGCAAAGACGATCAAAAAGTATTGGGAGGCGTAAAAAATATTATTGCGGTAGTTAGTGGAAAAGGTGGAGTAGGTAAGAGCACTGTTTCTGCTAATTTAGCTCTTGCTTTGGCCGAAGGAGGCGCTTCTGTTGGGTTAATGGATGCCGATATTTATGGACCCAGTGTACCTATGATGTTTGGTGTAAGGGGAGCAAGACCCATGATGAAAGAAGTGGATGGAAAAGGGGTGATCATTCCCCTAGAAAAATTTGGCATTAAATTAATGAGTATTGGTTTGTTAGTAGATGAAAAAGATGCTGTTGTGTGGAGGGGACCCATGGCTAGTAGCGCCATTCGTCAATTTGTTACCGATGTTGAATGGGGAGAATTAGATTATTTGGTTATTGATATGCCTCCAGGAACAGGAGATATTCATTTAACCTTAATGCAAATAGTACCAGTAACGGGTGTAGTAATTGTTACAACACCTCAAAATGTGGCATTGGCCGATGCAAAAAAAGCCATTGCCATGTTTGGACAAGCACAGATCAATGTACCCATTATTGGCTTGGTAGAGAATATGGCTTATTTTACTCCTGAAGAATTGCCTGCAAATAAATATTATTTATTTGGCAAAGAAGGAGGAAAGCGTTTGGCGGAAGAATATGAATTGCCTTTCTTAGGTCAAATTCCATTGGTGCAATCCATCAGAGAAGGGGGAGACGAAGGTTTTCCTGCCATGGTGGGAAAAGATCAATTAAGCCAATCTGCATTTAGAGATTTTGCGGCTATGGCCGTTAGAAATATTGCGTTGAGAAATGCCAATATGCCTAAAACACAGATGATTGAGATGATTAAATAACTGTTTTTCTATTCATATTTTATATGTAAACATCTATTGGATGCTGAGATATTTTTGGATTTTATTCATATGTATGATTGCCTGTAAATCTACTCAACAAAACAATGCTATGCAAGTATTGCCATTTGATAAACAAGGCCATCGGGGTGGTAGGGGTTTAATGCCAGAGAATACCATTCCTGCTATGTTGAATGCAATTGAGCTGGGTGTAACTACTTTAGAAACAGATGCGGTAATTACTAGAGATAAGCAAGTGATCTTAAGTCATGAGCCGTTTTTTAATCATGAAATTACTACAAAGCCCAATGGGGAATATGTTGTAGAAGCAGAAGAGAAAAAATTGAATATATATACCATGAGTTATGCCGAAACGCAAACTTATGACGTTGGTAAAAAACAACATCCTCGGTTTCCGCTTCAGAAAAAAATGGCAGCTACTAAACCATTGTTGAGCAATTTAATTGATGCTGCAGAAAATTATACCAACATTCATGGTAAGCAACCTATTTTCTACAATATAGAAACAAAGAGCAATCCTGCAACCGATGATCTATACCATCCTTCTCCTAAAGAATTTGTAGATTTAATTATAGCAGTCATTAAAAATAAAAAAATTGAAAAAAGGGTAAGTATTCAATCATTTGATATTCGCACATTACAATATTTACACCAACAATATCCAACCATTCGCACTGTTTTATTAATAGAAGATGTAGATAAAAAAAAGTTCCAAGAACAAATTACTCAATTAGGCTTTGTTCCAAACGTATATAGTCCGCACTATTCCTTAGTTACACCCCAATTAGTATCTGCCTGTCATCAAAAAAAAGTAAGTATTATTCCATGGACTGTAAATGATCAAGAAACAATTCTACAATTAAAAGCAATGGGCGTGGATGGGATCATATCAGATTTCCCCAATCTTTTTGCTGACCTTTAGCAAAACACTTGCGTAACTAGGCGTTTCATGCAATTGAACCCATTGTATTGCCATCTTATTTACCTTTGCACAAGGAAAAATGAATTATGCGTAAAATTATCATAACAATTGATGGGTATTCATCCTGCGGAAAAAGCACGTTGGCGAAGCAGATGGCGCAGCAATTAAATTATGTATTTATTGATAGTGGTGCTATGTACAGGGCAATTACGCTTTATTTTCTTCGAAATCAAATAGATCCTCACAATAATGATCAAGTAAAAGAAGCTTTGAATAAAATCCAATTAAAATTTGATTACAATGCTTTATCTGGGTCTAGTGATATTTTGCTAAACAATGAAAATGTAGAATTGCAAATCAGAGATATGCAAGTGAGCGAGCAAGTGAGTGATGTTGCTGCCAATCAATTTGTGAGAGAATTTGCTGTTGCACAACAACAACAAATGGGTGAGCAAAAAGGGATTGTAATGGATGGGAGAGATATTGGTACATCTGTTTTTCCCCATGCGGAATTAAAAATATTTGTTACCGCAGATCCATTGGTGAGGGCCGAGAGAAGGTTTAAAGAGTTGTATGCAAAGAATCCAGCAATCACCATAGAAGAAGTATCACATAATTTAGAAATGCGAGACTATATAGATAGCAATCGCGAATTCAGTCCACTTAGAAAAGCAGCCGATGCTATTGTTTTAGACAATACTCATCTTAGCCGAGAAGATCAACTTAATACGTCACTCAAATGGGCTCAAGAAAAATTAGCTGAATCATTGAATTAACTGCTCTGTAATTTTTCCGGTAGACTTGTTTTTTAGAATTAATTTTTTAGCGCCATAATGGGTCATTTCTTCTTTCACCAAATAATGGTCCTGATCGTATTCTACCAAATGACTTTCTTTTGTTAATCCTGTTTGGCCTCTCCAAATATCCAATTGAACTGGTTCCCATAGTTTAGTTTTTGCAGATTTATATGCAGCATCTAAAATGGCGTTTACCACATAGCCATCATAAAATGTTTCCTTTGGGGCTACACCCTGTTCTATAGCATTAAACATATCCATGAACATATGATTGTATCCCAATTCATTTAATTCATCACCCACTGGAAATAACCAACCTGTATTGCTTTCAGCTTTTTCTGCAATATAATCTCCGCCTTTACCCGTAGTAAACATATCAAAACCAGTGCGTAAAAAGCTATTGATCCAAATGGTTCCTTCGGTACCCATTACTTCATCTCTGAGGTCTAATCCCCCCCTAAAAGTCCAGCTCACTTCAAACTGGCCAATTGCGCCATTCTCATATTTCACTAACCCAATTGCGTGGTCTTCTGCATCAATGGGCTTTACTTGGGTATCTGCCCAACACATTACTTCAATAGGTTTAATATCTTTTCCTATATAACTTCTGGTAATTTCCACGCAATGACAACCAAGGTCTAAAATGCAACCACCACCTGCTTGTTCAATATCCCAAAACCATTCGCTATGTGGGCCAGGATGGGTTTCGCGAGATTTGGCCCAAAGGATTCTACCCAATGCACCATTTTTTACGCTTTCGTTGGCCTTGATAAATTTGGGTGTGTACACTAAGTCTTCTAAATAGCCGTTAAAGATACCTGCAGTTTCTACCGCTTCTAGCATGCGCTTGGCTTCTGCAGCATTGCGCCCCAGTGGCTTGGTAGTCATCACTGCTTTTTTATGTTTACAACAGAGCATCACCGCTTCTTCGTGTAAATTATTGGGCAATGCAATACAAACAATATCTACATCAGCACGAGAGATGGCTTCTTCCATTACAGTGGTATGATGATGACATTGATAATCTGTTGCAAATTTTTGTGCTGATTCTTCCCTTCTAGAATAAATACTCACAATTTTATCTTTACTTCTATATCCTTGAATAGAGTCAGCATAAAATCTTCCAATAAAACCAGAACCTAACATGGCAATACGTTGCATAAGCATTTTTTATTTTAAAGTGTTAAACTGCTGCAGTTATTTCTTTTTTCTCCTTGAAGAAAATAATAAATGCCAATAAAACAAAACCAGCAATTACGGCAGGGTACAACCAAATGGTTTCCCAAATATGCCCAACCACTTCGTTATTAGTGATAGGATCAATTGTTTTAGTTGAATATTTATTAGAAACAAATCCGCTATAATTGGTACCAATAAACATTCCTACACCATAGGTGGCAAATGTGAAGAGGCTTTGAGCAGCATTCTTTATTTTTTCGCCTGCTTTTTTCTCAGTATACATGTATCCAGTTACAAAGAAAAAATCATAACAAACCCCATGTAGTATAATACCGGCATACAATAATGTAAGATTAGATGCTCCTCCATAAGCAAAACAAATATATCGTAGTACCCAAGCAGACATTCCTAAGATCAACATATTTTTTACGCCGATTCTATAAAATAAAAATGGGATGGCAATAATGAATAGGGCTTCAGACATTTGACCCATCGCCATTTTACCTGGAGTGGCTTCTCCAAAGAATTCTTTTAAGAATGATCCCGCAAAACCATAATAAAAAGAAAGGGGGATGCAAATTAGAATAGCAGCAATAAAAAATATAGTGTACGCACTACTTTTAAATAAAACAAAGGCATCTGCACCAAATATGGCACCTAAAGACATTTTTTCCGAGCTCGCTTTTGGTGGGGTATTAGGTAATGCAAAACTAAATACACCCAGTAATGCAGAACAACCTGCTGCTATTTGAAAGGTCATGGGCTTATCGGTAATTTCTAATTGAGAAATCACTAAGCCAGCAACAATCCAACCAAGGGTTCCAAATACCCTAATCCATGGAAATTGTTTACCGGGATCAGACATCTGCGCAAATGCAACACTATTGCTTAATGCAATGGTAGGCATATATAATAATGAATAAACTAAAATTACCCAATAAAAGCCCGAAGTGAGGGTCATGGTTGTTGCGTAAAACAATAAACCAGCACCAATAAGGTGTAAAATGCCCATTATTTTTTGGGCAGCGAAATAACGGTCGGCAATCATCCCTACAAAAAAGGGAGAAATAATGGTAGCAATAGCTCCTGCACCATATACGGCACCTTTAGCAACATCTACATTTTGTCCAGCAAATGCAATATCCATATAAGGCCCCATGGTAACATACCACGCTCCCCATATATAGTATTGAAGGAACATCATGATGGCAAGCGAAATACCCGTTGATAATTTCATATAGCAAGTTTTGAATGGACAATATAAATATTATTTGCGATTTTGCTAATGGAGTTATCATTAGTTTCGAGAAATAAATTGGTGAAGTGGTAAAATGGCCTAAATGAACCTATTTGAATTGAAAGTTTTACAAATGAATGACTATGAATAATAACTTTTAATTCAGTTTTGTTTTTTTTACTGTTATGACCAAATTTTTCGAATATATTCCCATTTTTACTACTTTATTCTCTATATATTTCTTTCAAGAAATATATAGACATTATAAACTTAAGCAAAAGAGTTATTTGCTTTGGTGGTCTTTAGGAGTCTTAACTTTTGGATTGGGTACATTGTCTGAAAGTATCAATATTCTATATGGTTGGAGTGAGGCAAATTTAAAATACTGGTACATCGTAGGGGCTTTACTAGGTGGATATCCACTTGCCCAAGGGAGTGTTTATCTATTGATGAATAAAAAATTTTCAAATATTACCAGTTTGTTTTTTATTTCATTAATTATACTTGCTTCTTATTTTGTTCTTCTAACACCTGTGGTTTTACCTGAATCATTCAATAATAAGTTAACTGGTAGTGTTTTTGCCTGGAAATGGGTTCGTTATTTTTCGCCGTTAATCAATATGTATGCTTTTATTTTTTTAGTAGGAGGTGCTATATATTCTGCAAATAAATATTATAAACAGGGGATTAAAGAGGCGCCCTTTAAAGGGAATATTTTTATTGCTATAGGTGGTTTATTGCCAGGTATTGGAGGGTCTTTTACTAGAGCAGGCTATGTAGAAGTATTATATGTAACAGAGTTTATTGGGTTAATTTGTATTTATTATGGCTATAAGATTATTAAGGAAAATAAAGTTTTTTCAATTTCTACAATAAAATAGCTACTAATAAGTTTTGTATGCAACATTATTATCCATTTGTAATACTGCATAGAAAGTTCTTGCTTCTAATATTGAAATATATAATTGTAAAAGGTCACACTTATGATTTACTATTAAGTAGACAGCGTTAAACAAAAAATGAAGGCTTAATACATCATCTATAATATCAGTTTGCATAATTAAGCCCAAATGTTTCCAGTTCAGGAAATTTCAGCAATCTATTATTAGGTGCAATAGTCATCAATCTGTAAATAATGTAGTATTTACTAATTGTTGTGTAATAAATATCTGAACCAAGTATTTGACCTTTAGTCTTTCTAAACAAAATTTAAAAAGATTTTATGACAAACACTACAGCATTACTTGGAAACTGGAAAGAGTTAAAAGGAAAATTAAAACAAAAATATGCTATGCTTACTGATGACGATTTGTTGTTGGTAGAAGGAAAGCATGATGAATTAATGGGTCGCCTTCAGGCTAAATTGGGAAAGACAAAAGAGGAATTACATGATATTATCAACAAATTATAGTTTAACCACAAAAAATAAATCATTATGAAAATATTGAAATTAACACTTTCTGCAATTGTATTATTCGCAGGAATTGGATTGATGAGTTGTAATACTTCTGCAGAAAAAGTAGAAAAGGCAGAAACCAAACTACAAGAGGCCAATGAAAATTTAGATCAAGCAAATGCTGATTACTTAGCCGATGTAGAAAAATTTAAAGCAGAAACTGCACTTAAGATTGCTGAGAACGATAAGGCCATCGCTGATTTTAATGCAAGAGTAGCTGCAGATAAAAAAGAAGCAAAAGCAGATTATAAAGCTAAAATTGCTGCATTGGAATTGAAAAATACCGATATGAAGAAAAAAATGGCTGATTATAAAGCAAGCGGCAAAGACAGTTGGAGCAAATTTAAAATTGAATTTAGTAAGGACATGGATGAACTAGGTAAATCATTAAAAGATTTTACTAGAAAAGACAACTAAAATAGTAAGAACATAGCTATTTACTTTATAAGAAATATTTTGCTGTACACTCATGGCAATGATTGTTTTTCATGTACTAGAATTTGAAAAACTATTCAAGTGCTTGTAAAATATCAGCTAGTATATCATCTTTATGTTCTAGTCCTACGCTGATTCTAATTAATCCTGGTGTGATACGTACGGCCTGTCTTTCAGCTTCGCTTAATTTTGCATGAGTTGTACTGGCAGGATGTGATGCAATGCTTCTGGTATCACCTAGGTTGGCTGTAAGGGATAACAATTTCAATTTATTGAGAAATTGTTTTCCTGCTTCCAATCCTCCTTTTAACTCAAAACAAAGAATGCCTCCACCATTTTGCATTTGTTTTTTTGCAATCAAATGATGTGGATGTGAGTTTAAGAAAGGATATCGTAAAGAAGCAATGGCTTCGTGTTTTTCTAATTTTTCGGCTAAATACAATGCATTGGATGCGTGCCGTTCCATTCGTACATCTAAGGTTTCTAAGCTCTTACTTAATACCCATGCATTAAATGGAGAAAGGGCAGGCCCTGTGCTTCTGCAAAATGAATATATTTCTTTAATCAAGTTTTTACTACCCACTACGGCTCCACCCAATACCCTTCCTTGACCATCTAACCATTTGGTAGCGGAATGCACTACTAAATCGGCTCCAAACTCAATAGGACGCTGGTTTACAGGAGTTGCAAAACAATTGTCTACATTTAAAATGATTTGGTGTTTTTTCGCCAACCTACCAATCATTTCTAAATCTAATATATCCAACCCTGGGTTTGTTGGGGTTTCTATATAAATCATTTTTGTATTGGGTGTGATAGCTGCTTCCCATTCCAATTCTGTTGCATTTGCATCAACATAGCTATATTCAATTCCATATTTAGGCAAATATTTTGATATAACGGTATGGGTACTTCCGAAGATGGCATTGCAAGCCAACAGGCGATCACCTTGCTTTAATAAAGCCATAAATGAACCAAATACGGCACTCATGCCTGAGGCTGTTGCATAGCCAGCTTCAGCTCCTTCTAAGGCCGTTATTTTATCAATGAATTCTTGCACATTGGGGTTGCTGAATCTGCTATAAATATTGTCATCCGTTTCATCTGCAAATGCAGCGCGCATATCTTCTGCATTATCAAAACAAAAACTACTGGTAAGGAACATAGGGGTAGAATGTTCCATTTCATTGGTACGTTCGGTTTGTATACGGATAGCTTTTGTTTCGTTTTTCATTTCAGTAATTTTTACAATGTGTTCTAATATATTATTCGCGTAATTATTTTTAGTACTGTTTAGTTGGTAGAAACTGTCCATGCAATATGGCATCCTGCTGCCCTTAAAGTAGCAGCTACCGAACAGTATTTATTTAAAGAAAGGGCTACTGCTTTTTCTGCTTTCTCCAATTCAACATGCCCAGAAAAATAAAATTGTATGTTTACTTCCTTCCATAAAGCGGGTTCTTTACCCTGTTCCCTTTCACCTTCTATCACCATCTTAAATTCGGTAATTTCTTGTTTTTGTTTTTTGAGAATGGAAACAATATCTACACCTCCGCAACCACCCAATCCCATTAGTAGGGTTTGCATGGGTCTAATTCCTGAATTATGACCGCCAATGGTTTCTGAAGCATCCATTTTGGCAGAATGGCCATTGCTATCGGTTGCTACAAAAGCATACGCATCATCTACTCTTTTAATAACAATTGTATCCATTTTTAAAAATTTAAACAAATGTACGCAGTGCATGCCTTTATTTTGCACTAGAAATAAGGAATAATCTACATGTCTATATTTAGTTATAACTGCCCTTTGTTATTAGAAAATGGAAAGGAATTGCCTGGCTTAGAAATTGCCTATCAAACCTATGGTATGCTTAATGCTGATAAAAGTAATGTAATATGGATTTGTCATGCATTAACGGCTAATGCAGATGCAGCAGATTGGTGGAAGGGGTTGGTAGGAAATGATTATTTAATCAATCCTAATCAATATTTTATTGTTTGTGCCAATATCATTGGATCATGTTATGGGTCTACTGGGCCATTGAGTTTTGATCCATCAACAGGAAATCCTTACTATTCAAGCTTTCCCAATGTTACTATACGAGATATGGTAACAGCACATATTTTATTGAGAAAGGAATTGGGCATAGAACAAATTCATTTGTTAATGGGTGGTAGCATGGGAGGCTACCAGGTTTTGGAGTGGGCAGTAATGGAGCCAACCGTTGTACAAAAAATGTTTTTGATTGCTACTTCGCCTTCGGAAAGTGCATGGGGTGTAGCGGTACATACTGCTCAACGATTGGCAATTGAAGCAGACTGTAGTTGGCAGGAGATGCACGTTGGTGCTGGAGCGCTAGGCTTAAAAGCAGCAAGAGCTATCGGAATGTTAACCTATAGAAATTACACCACATTTCAAGAAAAGCAAACCGATCCTGATCCAGAAAAAATAGATGATTTTAAAGCTTCTTCCTATTTAAATTATCAGGGAAACAAGTTGGTGAACCGATTTAATGCTTATAGTTATTGGTTACTAACGAAAGCAATGGATAGTCATCATTTAGGCAGAGGAAGAGGAGGCGATTTAATTAACGTATTAAAAACAATGCATCAACCCACTTTAATTATTGGTATTAACAGTGATATTCTTTGCCCAATAGATGAACAAGCATTTATGGCAATGCACATGCCCAACGCAACATTATACACCATCGATTCTACCTATGGTCATGATGGGTTTATTATAGAAACACAAAAAATTACTAATATTTTAAGCAGCTGGATTTAATTAGAGCTATCTTATTCTATTTATTGTGGATGATAATTTTGCACAGCGTTTTTGTACACTGCTGCTTTATTCAACGTCATTGATTTGGTTTGCTGCTTGGTATACATATCCATTTGATCGGTGTAATGGGGAGAATTGGCATGAGCAGATGCGCCATATACATTCAATGATTCAATGATGGGGCCATCTTTGGTAAAACGAACCAACTCTATATATGCATCACCCTGATTTCCTTTGTACATGCCGTTTTTATAAGGGATAGAATACATAGGAGCCAATACATCTGGCAATCCTGGCAGTGGAATTACTTTATCTCCTCTAACTAATTTTTGCACTTCACCCAATTGAATATTGGTTCTGCCAAAGTTGTTGATCATGTTGGCTTTGGCTTCTCTTAAAATGCCTACTGCTTCTTCTTTATTGATTCCTTTATTTTTTAAATAAGTAGGCCATTTTTTGGCAGCGATGGTGTATACGAAAAAGAAATTTCCTGCACCTATGCTTTCGGCCATTGCTTTTTTATCCCAATTTTTTAAGTTCAAAATAATATCTGCAATATCTGGATATGCACTGGCATCAATTAAAAATAAACTGTCAATATTTGCAGGGAAGGTTAAGGTAGAGGGGAATTGCCTATCAAATTTTATTCGCTTAAAATCGGCATAAGAAACTTTGTTGAGTGGTTGTACGAGTTCCTCAAAACGCTTGCTACGATTGTTTTCTAGGGTTTCATAGCCCATCGTAATATCTTTAATTGTAGGGTTTTCTGCCCCATCGGTAGAATGAAAAGGAGAGTGGTTGGTATTGTAAACATAACCAGTAGAAGGTTGCAATACTTGTGGCAAATCAGCTAATGGATGTAATCCATTCCATAAAGTGGCAGTAGTGTTGCCTGGTAATGTTGTTGCCCAATTGTAGTTTTTATCTCGAATAGGAATTCTACCATTACTAATATAATAGATGGTATCATATTTATCTGCATACACAATATTGTATCCAGGAATAGCCAACATATTCAATGCTTTATTAAACTCTGTAAAGTTTTTGGCTTTATTAAAACGATACCATTGTTCTAATCCTCTTATGTCCATTTGTGCGGGCATACGAATAGAGAAAGTTCCTCTTTCTGTAATGATAGTTGGGCCGTATTTACTCCAATAAGCTTTCTTTTTTATATTGATTTTTACTCCTGCAATTTTTACTTTTAAAGAAGCCGTTTTTTCTTCTAATGTTTCCCAATGGCCATCTAATTTGTATTGCAATTTATTGGCAGGATTTATTTCTAATTGATATACATCTAATTTGTCGGGGTTATTTACGGTGTGTGCCCAGCCCAGGTTTTCGTTTACACCATGTAGAATAGTAGGTGCACCTGGAAAATTGGCTCCCAAAATATTCCATCCCTCTTCGCTACACAAGTGCGCTTCGTAAAAAGCAACAGGGCCCTCCAAAGGTTGATGGGCATTGATGTTTAAGTAAACTTGTCCGTCGGTAGTTTTAGCGCTATTGAAAGCAAATGCATTGCTACCTGCTGTTTTATAGTTTTCCAATAAAGGAACAGTTCCGCCAAAAATACTGGCCAATGCTTTGTCTGCCCCAGATAAAACACATAATTGTAAAACAGAATATTGAATCATGTCTTTTGGGGTAACGGGAAATGCATTTTTCAATAAAATTTCTTCTGGATGTTTTGCGGCATAAGCATTTAAGCCTGCGCAATAACCCTCTAATAAACGCTTGAAATCTGGGCTTATATCCGATTCATATTTTGCCTCCACCAATTCGGGAATGCGTAATAGATGAATAATATAATCAATGCTAGCCCCTTTTTTACCTTGATATTGAGCCAACATAGCTTTTCCTGCCATAAGCGATTGCTGTATTGTTTTAAAATCATCTTCTGCATGTGCCCAAGCTAAGCCATAAGCTACGTCTGGGTCAGTTTTACCAAAAATATGGGGAACCCCATATTGGTCTCTGATGATGTCTATAGCATTGGGATTAAACTGAGCTTCTGTGGTTCCAAAAAAAAACAAAAGGGCAAAAAGGCAAGTAATCTTTGGCATAAAAAGGCATTTATTAGATTAACAAATCTAAGGTCTTTATGTTTAGCCAACCAAATTGCAGTAAGCTTGTTATCTTTAGTAAAATTAATGATTATGGGAATTTGGAAGCAAATAGGGGAGTATCTCTATATAAAAAAAAGAGACCCCAACGATGAACGTACAAAGTGGATGAAATACATGCATGGTATGAATAGAATTTCACTAATCATGTTTTTAATAGCAGTTATGATTATCATTTTTAAATTAGTGATATTGCCCTTTCTAAAGTAATCGCTTATTCCGCGTTGTTTGCATTAGTAGGTTGTAAAAAAGCAATAATTTTTGATGCTGCTTGAGAAGAAGCGTGGCCTCCTGCAGTTAATAGCGCTTTTAATAGAGTGTAATCTTTTTGTAGCTGCATTTGATTGGTTTCATTACTCAAAAGATCATTTAAGGCAGCAATTAAATTAGCTGTATTCAGTTTTTCTTGGATCAATTCTTTCACTACCAATTTATCCATGATCAGGTTCACTAAAGAGATGTATTTAATTTTAATCAATCTTTTGGCAATTTGATAAGTGATATTACTAGCTTTATAGCAAACCACTTCGGGTACACCAAATAATGCTGTTTCTAATGTAGCCGTGCCACTGGTTACTAATGCTGCTTGGGCATTTAACAACAAGTTGTATGTACCATTTGAAACTACATGTACATTCTCATGCTCTTGTAAGAATGGTGCATAAAATAAATCATCCTGCCCAGGTGCTTTAGCAACAACAAATGAATAATCTTTAAAATGTGCAGCTACGCTTAACATGATGGGAAGTTTTTTCGCAATTTCTTGTTTCCTGCTTCCAGGTAAAAGCGCAATGATGGGTTTCTTTTGTTGCACGTCTAATTGATCTTGCACTCGCAAATTTGCTTTTGTGTATGCTTCAATCACTTCAATTAATGGATGACCTACATACTCTACTTCCCAATTCCAGTTGGTTTTATAATAGTCTTTTTCGAAAGGTAAAATGCAAAGCATTAAGTTGATGCAGGTTCGCATTTTCTTTACTCTATTGGCCTTCCATGCCCATACTTGTGGAGAAATGTAATAGATCACTTTTAATCCATTGGCCTTTGCCCATTCGGCAATTCGTAAATTAAAGCCAGGGTAGTCAATCAAAATGACGGCATCAGGTTTAAATTCAATAATATCCTGCTTGCACCATTTTAAATTGCCCAATATAGTGGGAAGATTCCTAATTACTTCAGAAAAGCCCATAAAAGCTAAATCACGATAGTGTTTCACTAGGGTAGCACCTGTAGATTGCATAAGATCACCTCCCCAGCAGCGTATGTGGGCAGTAGGATCTTGTACTTGAAGTTGCTTAATCAGGTTACTGCCGTGTAAATCTCCGCTGGCTTCTCCTGCAATAATGTAGTATTTCATGGTTTATAGCTGCTGCAAATTACGAATGTTCGTTGATTGCCTATACTAAGGGGTCATTTTCTAAAATTTTTCTTAAAAACTAAAAAAATAGTTTGAAAACTAAAAAATTAGTTATAGGTTTATCCTGTAATTGAAAAAATATGAAGCCACTTACCAAAGCCGAAGAGCAAATCATGCAAAGTATCTGGAATTTAGGTACTGCATTTTTAAAAGATATTCTAGAAGCCCAGCCCGAACCCAAGCCCCATAATAATACGGTTGCAACTATTGTAAAAATCTTAGTTGATAAAGGGTTTGTAGGTGTTAAACAAATGGGAAGGGTACACCAATATTTTCCATTGGTATCAAAAGAAAAATATTCTTCAAAAACGATCAGAAGTTTGGTTGATGGATATTTTGAAGGTTCTTTTTCTGAGGCTGTTTCCTTTATGGTAAAGCAAAAAGATATTAGCGTAAAAGAATTGGAGCTGCTTTTACGTGAGATTAAAAATCAAAAAAAATAATCCTATGACACCCACATTCTATTATTTTTTGCAGGTAATACTTTGCAGTGGAATTATGGTTGGATATTATTGGCTGGTTTTACGTAACAATCGGTTTCACCAGTACAATCGATTTTATTTGTTGGCGATTGCGTTGTTTTCTTGGGTAGTTCCATTGATTAAAATTCAATGGAATAAACCAGTAGCAACTGATGCCCAATTGATTCAATTTTTTTCTGTGATTGCAGATAGTAACACCGAAATTGAATCTAAACTGCATAGCGGCTGGCTGCAATATGGATGGGAAGGTATTTTAATGATGATTTATGTATTGATTGCATTTGTATTATTAGTAGGACTAATAAAAAGCTTAGTGCAAATTTACCGCTTGTTAAAAACCCATTCATGTAAAACAGTAGGAGAGGTGTTCCTGATTTTAACAAAGGCCAAGGGTGCTCCATTTTCTTTTTTCCGTTATATTTTTTGGCACGAATCAATCGATTTAACAAGTGATGCAGGTAAACAAATAACAGAAAGACCTCGCCATCCAGTTGGCTCGCCAACCGCACGACGTTGTGCTGTT
>JAVHPL010000048.1:0-4890 GCA_036170555.1 Sediminibacterium sp.
CAATTTTCCCAATGGATATCCTAATGCAAGTATGCAAGATCCATTGGCCATACAAATAGGATCTACTACATCATTAACCTTACAAGGACCAGCAGTGAGTATGGGCATGAGCATCAGCAATCCATCTAATTTTTATAATTTAATAAATGGAGTGCAAGACACAGCACCAGCAACACCTGCGGGAAAAGAATTAAGTTTTATTCGTCAAGTTGCCACACAAACACAACAATATGCAACGGTAATTAAAGCAGCGGCAACCAGTGTGCCACAGCAAGTAACTTATCCTACCTCAAATAGTTTGGCCGATCAATTAAAAATTGTAGCACGCTTAATTAAGGGAGGATTAAAAACCCGCGTGTATATGGTAAATTTTGGTGGCTTTGATACACATGCTGCGCAAGTGAATAGTACCGATACAACAACAGGAAATCATGCTATATTATTAAAGAGAGTAAGTGATGCTATTAAAGCATTTCAGGATGATTTAACATTTTTAGGTGTAGCTGACAGGGTAGTAGGAATGACTTTTTCTGAATTTGGAAGAAGAATAAAAAGTAATGGTAGTATAGGTACCGATCATGGAGCCGCAGCACCCATGTTTGTTTTTGGTAAGCAAGTGATGGGTGGGGTATTGGGCACTACACCCATATTTGGCGCAAGTGTTAGTACAAGTGATAATTTGCCCTTTCAATACGATTTTAGAAGTGTTTATTCAACCTTACTTGCTAATTGGCTTTGTGTAAATGATGCCGATTTGCAACAAGTAATGTTGAAGAATTATCAAACCTTACCTCTTGTGAATGCAGCCGCTTGTAAAAAAGCCATTAATTTATCGGGAGATTTATTAATTAGGAATTATCCCAATCCATTTACATCTAGTACGGTAATTAGTTTTAAAACAGCAGGTGGTCATACCCTGATACAAATTATAGATACATCGGGAAGGGTTATTACAAATTTAGCCGATCAGGTGTATACTGCTGGTACTTTCACCGTACAGTTTGATTCGGGTAATCTTTCCACGGGTATTTATTATGCACGTTTACAAAATGGATCCACTCAGCAAATTTGTACCATGATTAAAGTACGCTAGCCATTTCATGTAGGATTGAATTTTAATAGGGGGTAAATATTTTTTGCAACAATGATGTAAATATTTAGTTTCTCACTATATTTGCAACATAGTAGCAATTATTTTATGGTGAAAATATTGGTTTTATTGGGTGTAATACTTTGTACTTATAGTACAGTTACAAATGCTTCTGTAGTGGATGTAAGAATAGTAAATATGGCCAAAGGAAGTATGGAAGGGAAAGTAATAGACGCTAGTACTGGTTTGCCTTTAGTAGGTGCTGCCATTTATTTACATGAGGCCAAGTTGGGAACTATTTCAGGTGCAGATGGTACATATAAAACCGCAGAAGTTCCTTTAGGTAAATATTTAGTAGAAGTGTCTTATATAGGCTATGCATCATTTTTAGAAATCATTAATATTACAAAAAACGAACAACGCAATTTTACTTTAAAAATAGCTGTAGTAGAAAACGAAGGCGTAACGGTTACCGGCGTTGCCTCTGCCACCAAAATAAAGCAATCACCACAACCGGTATCTATTGTTAAAAAAGCAGATTTATATAAAACCAGTTCAACCAATATCATAGATGCTTTAACCAGATTGGTTCCTGGCGTATCATCGCTTAGTACTGGGCCAGCTATTTCTAAGCCAATCATCAGGGGTTTGGGATACAACCGGGTAATTACCATACATGATGGAATAAGGCAAGAAGGACAACAATGGGGAGATGAACATGGTATTGAAGTAGATGAATATAGTATTCAAAAAGTGGAAGTATTAAAAGGTCCTGCTTCACTTTTATATGGTAGTGATGGGATGGGCGGAGCGGTGCATTTAATTACCAATACACCAGTAGAGCAAGGGATGATTAAAGCCAATATCAATTCTCAATTGATCAATAACAATGGATTGGTGGGGATCAATGCGAATGTAGCTGGGCATGTACAATCAGGATTTAATTGGAATATGTATGGTACCCTAAAATCGGCCAAAGCCTATCAAAATAAATATGATGGTAGGGTACTGAATAGCCAATTCAATGAGCATAATGTTGGCGGATACTTGGGACTAAATAAATCTTGGGGATATAGTCATTTATTAGTAAGCAGTTTTAATCAAAATATTGGGGTAATTGAAGGCGAGAGGGATCATGCAAGTGGTAAATTTATTTTGTTTGCAGGAAGCCCTATTGAACGCATGGCTACTAATGATGATTTAAATAATAGAACTTTATTTGCGCCTAATCAAGGTGTACATCATTTTAAAATAGCACTAGATAATAATATTTCTATTGGTACAAGTAGATTGGCAGTAAATTTTGGATACCAACGAAACCAACGCAAAGAGTTTGGAGATCCTTTGCAGCCAATGGTTCCAGGACTTTATTTTGATTTGCAAACTATTAATTACAATATTCAATATCAATTTGCAGAATCAAATGGATGGAGAACTGCTATGGGTGTGAATGGGATGTTTCAACAAAACAGAAATTTAGCAGAAGAAGTATTAATACCAGCTTATAATCAAATGGATGCAGGTGTTTTTGTTTACACCAGAAAAACATTCAATAATAATTTTACGGTAAGTGGTGGATTAAGGGGTGATTATAGAAAACTCAATAGTTATGCAGCAAATGATGAAAATGGGAATCCTAAGTTTATTGATTTAAGTAAAAGTTTTGGAAACTTTAGCGGAAGTGTTGGGATGAGTTATAATGTTAGTGAAGCTTTTACTTTTAAAGCTAATATTTCTCGTGGTTACCGCGCACCTTCGGTTTCGGAATTGGCTAGTAACGGTACACATGAAGGAACCAACCGATATGAATATGGAGATCAACAATTAAAAACAGAAACCTCTTTGCAATTAGATGCAGGCATAGAGTTGAATACGGAGCATGTGAGTTTTATGATAAATGCTTTTTACAATAATATTCATAACTATATTTTTTATAGTAAGCTAGAGAGTAAAATAGGTGGAGATTCTTTGGTGAATGTTAGTGGCAATGATTTAATGGCTTTTAAATTTAAACAGTCTAGTGCAGCATTATATGGTTTTGAAGCCAAAGTAGATTTGCATCCGCATCCTTTAGATTGGTTGCATATTTCTAATTCTTTTTCTATGGTGGCAGGAAGGTTTAATGAATCTTTTGAAGGATCTAATCGGTTGCCCTTTATTCCTCCAGCAAGATGGATTACAGAATTACGGGGAGATTTTAAAAAAGCAGGAAGCTGGTTGAGTAATTTGTATACGAAATTGGAGATAGATAATATGTTTACCCAAAACCAAGTGTTTACTGCATTTAATACAGAAACAGTTACACGGGGTTATACTTTATTGAATATTGGAACAGGCGCTGATATAATGAGTAAAGGCAAAACATTCTGCTCTGTTTATTTTTCTTTAAATAATTTGGGGGATGTTGCTTATCAAAATCACTTGAGTAGAATTAAATACGCAGCCGAAAACACAGTTACAGGCCGCCAAGGTGTATTTAATATGGGCCGCAACTTTAGTGTAAAATTGAATATGCCGTTGAGTTGGAGGGTGAGGTAGTTAGAATTAGTTAAGCAATTTTTAGAAGGAGATTGAGGCCTCTTCATATTCTTTTACTATTTGGGTGTAATTTGTTAAAGCTGCTTTTTGTTCTTCAGTAAGTTTATCAAATCCCCCTTTAATAGTAACTATGTTTAGTAGTTCTTCCATTTTTGCTTCTGCAATCTCAAATTCTTTTTTGGTATAATTTTTTTTCATATAAAAAGTTTTTATTTTTTTAAATGACTTTATTTTCTAAAACCCACTTAGCGTCGTCACTAAAGATTATTAAAACACTATCGCTATTTAATGAGCCAATGAATCCCGTTCCTAGTGCTTCAAAAGAAGTAGTTGGAACAATTGTTATTGGAACAGCAGATACATTTACTATAACGTATCGCTGGCCAGCTTTTCCTACAGGTGTTGGCAGCGTTATAGTTATTCCTCCTGTTATAGCCTTAATGTAATAATCATTTTGAGTAAGTGTAATGTCTGAACTTGTGGTTCTATATCCCAGAATAGCACCTTTTGCATTTATTGACCCATTTGTTTTTACTTCGGTGATTGAAGAATTTCCTAGTTGAACAGTATTGGAACCATTACCAACTGCATCATATCCAATTACTATTTCATTTTGACTATTATTTGCAAGTGTTCTCGTATTGCTTCCAAGCATTACACTATTGGTAATATTTATAGCTTGTTTTGTGTCATCGAGAGTAGCTCCAAAGTTACGTCCAGCTTTATACCCAACTGCAGTATTATCATCACCACCATTCGCAGATTCTAATGCTGCTCTGCCAATTGCAGTATTGTTGTCTCGGGTAGTTAGGTTTAATGTAGCTTGTCCAACAGCGGTATTATTTATGCCTGAGCTATTTTTTAGTGCCCCTTGCCCAATGGCAGTATTGTTGTCACCTGAAAAATTATTTTGTAAAGCACCTTGTCCAACTGCTGTATTATCAAACCCATTTGGATCAGTATTGTTCATAGATCCAACACCAAATGCGGTATTATTAGTATTTCCTGAAAGAAGTTGCCCTGCACCTAATCCAAAACTGGTATTAGATGATAATGGATTTAATTCCCCCGCCCATGTACTAGCTGCACCTACTCTAAACTGTAATGGTTGATTTTCTGTAGTTCCTAAAAAATTAATTGTAGAATCTAAACCTGAATTGCCTGTAATGCTCCATTTTTTACTGAGCATTGATACTGTATCAGATATATTTAGTTTCAATGCACCAAGACTATCCAAACCCCATCTATCTCTTACACGCGTT
>JAVHPL010000049.1:0-4887 GCA_036170555.1 Sediminibacterium sp.
TTGTTGCCATTTTGAATAGTTTTTTGACAAGCTATTTCAGGACAAGTCAGGTTTAAAATCTCTGAATTATTGTCCAAAAGCAAAACAGCAACGTCTGCTGCTGGGCTACTAGTCCAGATTAAACTATCTTTTCTTAGAGATAGCTCCTTTAACTTAAAAATAATTGACCTATCAGCTGGACCATTAATTACTATATCAGAATTCAAGGTCATTTCTTTGGCAACATGGTCAGCAGTTACTAAAAAATGAGAGATGTTTGCGCTATCATAAACTAAAAATGATGAACCATTTCTAGTACTTGTTTTTGGAATAAATTGTGCGTTTGATATATTTTTGAGCCATACTTCAAAATTCTTTCCACCTATTGAAATTGTTTCAATTTTTGTATCATTCAAAAAAACGACACTTGGAGAGACTAATTTGATAGTAGACTCTTGATTTTGTGCATTGACCTCTACAGAAAAAATACTTACCGTGAAAAAAATTATTAACTTTCTCATAAACAGATGGTTGTAAAAAACTTAAATTGATATAAATCTCTTCAAATGTAAATTATAAAAATGAACCATAGAGATAAGCTAAGTCAAGCGTTCAAAAAATCTTAACTTTGTTAGTAAACAATATTTTGGGTCACGTTTGGGTCACATAGACGAATAAAAATTAACAAAAGAGCCTGTTTTAAAGCATTCTAGGAGATTATTAGCTTGCATGGCATGCAAGAGGTCGTCGGTTCGACCCCGATACTCTCCACTATCAAAAACAAGCTCGCAGTTATGTGAGCTTTTTTTATGCCTTAAAAATGGAAGAGGTAACTAGAAAAAAGGACTGAAATAAGTATGATTCAAAAACTACCCTTAGATATTTATATACAACCAATAAAGATTTAATTAATATCATAAGCCCTTTGGAATACTTAGTGCTTTGATTAACTATTATATATTTTGTATTACCACAAGTTAACTTGATATAATGGTATTCTTTCTTAAATTTAGCATTACCTATAATAATATTAAAACTCACTACAAATGGATATTTACAAACAAATTGAAGTAGAAGTATTGTTGAGAAATAACTCACCAATTGCTGACTTTGAAAATTTATCACCAACCAATTTCCATTATATTCTTTACAACACTTATCATGAAAACGCTCCAGTTCATTTTCAAAAAAATATTGATAATGAAACATTAAATAAAGTTTCTTTATTTAGGGTTGCCGAAGATTTTTTAAGAATTATGGAGAGAGACAAATCAATTAAACTTACACCATTAGGAGCTTTGCCCAAAAAAGTGATGGTTGAACTGTATAACAAGAAATATATTTATGACTATTTGATTGAAAGTGGATTTACAAAACTTTGGAAAGAACAAGATTGTATTGCCATTCAAAGTACTAAAATAGTTTTAGGTATTGCTGGAATTATTAAAAAGATAAATGGTAAAATAACGCTAACAAAAAAAGGTGTTACATTTTTGAAATTAGAGAATAGACAAAAGTTTTTTGAATTATTTATAAAAACTTTTGCTGATAAATTTAATTGGGGTTTTCATGATGGTTATCCACAAAAACCCATAGGACAAATTGGTTGGACTTTTACCATTTATTTGCTTAGTAAGTATGGAGAAAAATTTCAAAGTGAAAGTTTCTATGCAGAAAAATATGTAAAAGCCTTACCTGGTTTTTTAAACGAATTTGAAACAAACAGCTATAGACCTCAAAAAGAACTCTTTGCAAATTGCTTTGGATTAAGAACTTTTCAAAGATATTTAGTTTGGTTTGGATTTGTTGAAACGGAAGAAAGAGACCAAAAATTTTTTAGTGACCCATTGAACGTAAAAGCCACAGAAATTTTGACAAAGGTTTTTAAAATTGACAATGATTAAAGTTGAAGCATCCCTAAATATTACTATTAACTGACCCAGCATTATATTGGTGGTATTGGGTATTATAGAGTTGTTGTTTAGTAATTTATTTGTTGCAAATGACTGATAGAAAACTACCTCATTTGTAAAAAAATTAAAAATAGTGCAATAACTCCATAAAGAATATAAATTTTCCAATCCGACCATTTATTCATAACAGAGTAAATGCTTAATCCAATACTTATACATACGGGAATTGCTAAAAAATAAAGTCCATATTTGCCAGTAAAAAAATTATTAAATGCAAGTGTAAATAGGAGAACTGCATTTAGAATAATGGCAATTTTAAAATATTTTTTCTTGTTCATATTGATTTATTATTTTCCATTTTTAAATTTTAAGATAATTAGAGTAAAATATTCTTATTTAATTACACATATTCTAAAATCAATATCGCAACCTTTTTGCATAGTTTTTAAATGATACCATGAAGATGCTTCGCATGCTAAGTATAATCCGATACCCACTCCAGTCCAACCTAATCCACCGAATGCCACACAAACAAAAAGTAAAAAGATTTTTTAGCTGCATTTGAGTAGTTATTAATTGGTTGAGATGCAAAAATTTATTTTTTTTAGAATATACAATTAATTATTGTTTTATTCGAATAAATTAAATTTTACTCCTGTATTTTAATTTAATTTTAATATCGAATTAATACCTGTTCAAATGACAAATGCTCGTTCATTAGATGCAAATTACTGGTCTTTAAAATATCAATCAAAAACCACGCAGTGGGATTTAGGAGAAGTTTCTCCTCCTATTAAGCAATATATAAATCAATTAACCAATAAAGATTGCCGCATACTTATACCTGGATGCGGTAATGCACATGAAGCTGCCTATTTATTAGAACAGGGCTTTACCAATATTACCCTCATAGATATCGCAGCTTCATTAGTTCAATCCTTGAAAGAAAAATATAAACATGATGCACGAATTCAAATTGTTTTAGATGATTTTTTTCTTCACCAAGGACAATACGATTTAATTATTGAGCAAACATTTTTTTGTGCAATTGATCCAGCTCTCAGAACAAATTATGTTAACAAAATGAGTAAGCTTTTAGCCCCTAAAGGAAAACTCGTAGGGTTACTTTTTAATAGAAGCTTTGAAGGTGGCCCACCATTTGGAGGTAATAAAGCAGCATACATTAACCTATTTTCATCTAAGTTTACATTAAGAACATTCGAAACATGTTATAACTCTTTTAAAAAGCGGCAAGATTCTGAACTATTTATGATATTTGTCATTGAATAAACCCATTTAATTTTACAACTTTGTACTCTTAAAATTGGTACATGAAAATAGAACAGATTTATACGGGTTGTCTTGCACAAGGAGCTTATTATATTACCAGCAATGGGGAAGCGGCCATCATTGATCCATTAAGAGAAATTCAACCTTATTTAGAAAAATTAGATAAAGATCAGGTTCAATTAAAATATATTTTTGAAACCCATTTTCATGCAGACTTTGTAAGTGGGCATGTAGACCTTAGCAAAAAAACGGGTGCTAAAATAGTATTTGGACCAACTGCTGTTGCTGGCTTTGACTGCATTACTGCAAAAGACAATGAACTTTTCACTATAGGGAATGTGAGCATTAAAGTTTTACATACACCAGGTCATACCATGGAGAGTAGTACATTTTTGTTAATAGACGAAAAAGGAAAAGACCATTGCATTTTTAGTGGAGATACGCTGTTTTTAGGAGATGTTGGCCGTCCGGATTTAGCACAAAAAGCAGCTAATATGACGATGGAAGAATTGGCAGGTTTGCTATATGATAGTTTGATGAATAAAATTATGCCTTTATCGGATGAAGTTATTGTATATCCTGCGCACGGAGCTGGTAGTGCCTGCGGAAAAAATATGATGAAAGAAACTGTAGACAGTTTAGGAAATCAAAAAAAATTAAATTATGCTTTAAACCAACCTAATAAAGAAACATTTATTAAAGCAGTAACAGATGGTTTGCTACCCCCACCTGGATATTTTGGTATGAATGTAGCGATGAATAAGAAAGGCTACGAACCTTTTGAACAGGTTTTACATAAAAGCATGAAAGCATTATCACCTGATGAATTTGAAACCATTGCCCAAAATAGCGAAGCATTGATACTAGATGCAAGGGATCAAACTGAATTTTATTTAGGCTTTATTCCTCAATCTATTAATATAGGCATAGCGGGTGATTTTGCACCTTGGGTAGGCGCTTTAGTTGTTGATGTGAATCAACCTATTATTTTAGTAGCCCAAGCAGGTAAGGAAGAAGAAATTATCACTAGATTAAGTAGAGTAGGATTTGACCATGTGCTGGGGTATTTAGAAGGTGGCTTTAACGCTTGGATGAATGCGGGCAAAGAAGCAGACACGATTGATAGAATTAAAGCAATATCTTTTGCAGAAAATGTGCATACCCAAAAAGAAATCATTATTGATATTCGTAAAGAATCAGAGTATTTAGCTGAACATGTTGAAAATGCCCTAAATAAACCACTCGCGTACATAAATGATTGGATAAAGGACATCAACCCAGAAGAACATTTTTATATTCATTGTGCTGGAGGATACCGGAGTATGATAGCTGCTTCCATACTTCAGGCCCGTGGCTATAGAAATTTTACAGAAATTGCAGGAGGATTCAATGCAATTAAAAATACTGGAGTGCCAATTAGTAATTTCACTTGCCAAAGCAAAGTAACTACCTTATAAAGTTGAGCTTGCTTTTTGCAGGAATGCCATGACCGTTTTATTTAGTGGCTACTAGTGAAGAAGGATTCTTAACAAATTCTGCCTTGCATTCTGAAGAGCAAAATCCATATATTTTTCCTTTATAATGAGCAGTATCTGAAACACCCGCAGAGGTTGGCATTCCGCAAACAAGATCATTTTTTGAATCAAAAACATGCGCCAAGAGATTGTGCATGAACTCTTACATGTAAGCACTCCCTCGCTTATTG
>JAVHPL010000050.1:0-4882 GCA_036170555.1 Sediminibacterium sp.
TCTTGTAATAACTGAATTAAAAAAGATAGAAGGTATGATTGCTTTTGCTTCTGCATTACTATACGCATCCATTGGTTTATTTAATACCCCATTGGTATTGTCATTGAGTTTTTGCTCAAATGCATAGCCTCTATCTTTTATATACTCAAACCCTTCTTTATTAAATTTTTGTACCGGACCCACTAAATCTCTGGTTAAAAAAGATGAAAAAAGTGAACTTAATAAATCTTTTGAAATGGCATCTACGTATTGCCGATCTTGTAAATTAATATTGGCTCCTTTTATTTTTTCGTAATACAATTCCCGGTAGTATGCTGCCCCTAACATTCCTCCAGACGCACCATTAATTAATACAGTTTGTTGCATTAATGTGCCTCCCATTAACTGATCTATTTGTTGAAGGGTATTCATGGTAAATGCCGCACTTCTTGTTCCTCCTCCACTTGTATTAATAATATAAAGTATGGGCTTTGCCTTTTTTTGGAGACGCTTCCAATTATTTAAAATAGTAAGGTATTGCTGCTTATCTGCTTCAATTAAACTATCATTGGCCAATTCACCAATAGATTCTTTATTATAAACCGGGCGTTCTAATTTGTTGATATAATTAAGTCCATAGGCTTTATTTCTTGGGTCTATTATTTCTTGCTGATATAAATAATTGGCAACTATGTACAAGGTTACTACCAATGGTATACTCCAAGAACGCAAAAACATACTCAATGCACCCGATACGGCAATTAATATTGAAAAGAATAAGGTGATACTGGCCGCTGCTGGTAATTGAAACAATCTTGTATCGGAACTATATCCTACAAGTACTAAAAAAACAAATGCCAACATGATTGCCAATACGGCCGACACATGATGCCTATTAAAAATGGCTTCTAAAAATTCACTGCTATAATGCCTTACATCTCTTGGCTTTCTTAATTTTAATCCTGCGGTTAAAAACCAATCTATCCGCATGTTAAATTTTTCTTTTTGTACCTCTGTATTAACTGGAGTATGGTCGTATTGATCATTAGCTATTTTTATGGTTGTTGCTAATGAATAATAAATGGTTTTATCTACACCAAAAAAGTAAATAAATGAAATAGACAAGGATAGTAATAGTCCACCCGTATATCCTCCTGCCAAGAAAAGAATTTCCCAGTTACTTGCTAATTCCTGATTGGCCGAATAGTGAACTGCTTCTATTAAGTAGAATACCAAAAAGGCTATTGGTATGATGGCGTTGTTAATACAATATTTTAAAAACGGTTGCGCATTGGTAGCTAAAAATGTAAGCTGTTTACTATGTAGTATAAACGTGGTGATATTCCAACTCATCATAAATACCCCAGAGGTAAATCCTACTATGGCCGTACTTAAAGCAGAAACTTCTCCAAAATATTCTGGGGCTAAAAAAAGAGAAAATGCCCCAAATGTTTTCATAAACCCTCCTGCCACTGTAGAAAAAAGTAAATACCAAAAAAGCAGAAATATCTGGTATCTCCTAAAATGTAGCAGAAACAGTTGTATAGGTAAGGAGTACCAGATTCCGATCAGGTATTTCTTCATACCCTAAAGATAATTTTATTGCGCTTTTCGCTGCACCAAATATAGCATCATCACTAATGAAAGCAATAATAACATGCCTGTTAGTTGATGCAATTGTGCCATCCATTCAAAATAGCCCCAATGTCCTGGAACTATTCCACTACTAGTTAATACACTGGCAATTCCTAATACTACTTGCAACAACACAATAATAAATGGCCATTTTTTAAATTGATTAAAAACAACTGAACCATGTATTTTAATCAATTTAAACCACCAAACTAGTATTACTAGCAGTAGTAAATAGGCTAGCCCTCTGTGTATAAAATGAATGAGAATGGTATTGTCTATGAAATTAATTAATAAAGGTTGACCTTGTAATAAGCCTGTTGGTATCCATGCTCCATTAATGGTGGGCCAGGTGGCTGCTACATTGGCGGCTTTATGACCAGCCATCAATGCTCCATATAATAATTGTATTACCAATAATGCAAGTAATACTATATTTATTTTTCTTGACTTTGCATGTACAATTCTTTGCGCCTGCGGTATCAGCAATTGCATGGCAAACCAAAATGTATAACTAAGCAAACCCAATGCTAATATAAAATGCAGGGCCAATCTGGTTGGTTTTACATACACGGCATCTCCTGTTAATCCACTGGCTACCATAATCCATCCTACCATACCTTGTAAAGCACCTAGCCCAAATAATATTAACAGCGAGGGAACCATACTTGGTTTAAACATTTTTTTTACTATAAAAACGAAGAATCCTAAAGCAAATACGATTCCAATTAATCGGGCCCATAAACGATGAAACCATTCCCAGAAAAAAATAAATTTAAAATCGTGTAAGGTAAATTCAAAATTAAGTAACTGAAATTGAGGGGTTTGTTTGTATTTGCTAAATTCTGCTATCCAATTGGCTTCATTTAATGGAGGTAAAGCTCCCGTTACTACATTCCATTCTGTAATAGATAAACCACTTCCAGTTAATCGGGTGATGCCTCCCAAGGCAATTTGAATAATGGTCATACCTACTCCTATCAACAGCCAAATGGCTACCCATTTAGATGATTTGCTTGTTTCATCCATAAAACTCATTTTTTAAAAGATTACAAAGGTATAACATCAAAAGAAGCTAAAAAGATTAAAACAATTTGATACTCTAACAAGTATAGTTGAAATTTACATGGTGCTACCCTCCTATTACCAAGCAAATTTATTAGAAGCAGGCTGTGACGAAGCCGGAAGAGGCTCCTACGCAGGGCCTGTTTTTGCAGCAGCAGTAATTCTTCCTAAAGATTTTAAACATCCACTATTAAATGATAGTAAGCAAGTAAGTCAAAAACAACGATTAATTTTAAAAGAAGTAATTGAATCCAATGCTATTGCATGGAGTGTTGCTAGTATTAATGCAGATGAGATTGATAAAATTAATATTTTAAAAGCCAGTTTTAAAGCCATGCATATAGCTTTAGATCAATTAAAAACCATACCTCAATTTTTAATTATAGATGGCAATAGATTCATACCCTATAAAAAAATTCCGCATTTGTGTATTGTTAAAGGAGATGGAAAATATGCTTCTATTGCTGCTGCTAGTATATTAGCTAAAACATATAGGGATGCCTATATGGAAAAAATTCATGCTCAGTTTCCACAATATGGATGGAATAGAAATAAAGGATATGGAACCGAAGAACATCGCATTGGAATTGAGAAAAATGGATTGTGTATGTATCACAGAAAAAGTTTCAATATTGTTCCACAACAAATAAATATTCCTTTTTAATAAACCATACTATTGTAAACCATATTATTGAGCTTCTTCCCAAGGGCCTGCCCCCATTCTTACCAACTCGTACACAGGTTTTGTACAATTAATTATGGTAGATGGTATCATTCCTCCATTACCTCCATCTACTACAATATCTACTAGCTTATTAAAATTTTCGTACATCAATTCGGGATCGGTATATTCTTCTACCATTTCTCCCGGCAATGATGTAGATAATATGGGATGCCCTAGATTTTCTACAATAGTTCTTGCAATAATATTATTAGGGATTCTTAAACCTACCGTACTTTTTTTATTCTGTAATAATTTAGGTACTTCTTTGCTGGCAGGTAATATAAAAGTATACGGTCCTGGCAAATGACTTTTTAGCAACCTATACAATGGCGTATCGGTACTTTTGCAATACTTACTTAAATCACTTAAATCGTTACAAATAAAGCTCAGATGGGATTTTGAAGGATCTACTTTTTTAATTTGTGCAATTCTTTCTATGGCTTTTGGTTGAAATATATCACAACCCAAACCATATATAGTGTCTGTTGGATAAATAATAACACCTCCCGATAGCAAACAATCTACAATTGTTTTGATGTGCCGGGGATTGGGGTTCTCTGGATGTACATGCAATAGCATAATTAAAGGTAAATTAAAAAACGAAGACGGCAAATGCCGTCTTCTGTTTGTTTGTAACCTCTGGTTAAAAAATAGTGATAAATAGTCACCATCTATCACAACTTAAAACTAGGCCATTGCTATTGATTTCTACACAGATGAACTACTGATTTTATTCCGTTAAAAAACGGAATAAAATTGTGTTAAACACATTATAATAAGTGTTTTAAAAAAAATATTTTCGAAATTGTATTGATTATTTTAAACTAAAACTAACTTATGAAAAAAATTGCTTTAGTAGATGATCATGTACTAGTGCGTAATGGACTAGCAGAAATCATTAATGCCTATCCCGATTATACCGTTCTATTTGAAGCCGATAATGGTAAACATTTTATAGGTCAACTTAACCCCTTGAATCTCCCTGATATCATTTTATTAGACATTTCTATGCCAGAAATGAATGGATTTGAAACGGCTTGTTGGTTAAAAGATAATTACCCTAACATAAAATTCATTGCCTTGAGTATGATAAACGATGAACGCTCTATTATTCAAATGCTTTATCATGGTGCAATGGGTTATCTTTCAAAAGATGTTCATCCCAATGAATTAAAAAAAGCCATGGATGCGGTTCATGAAACAGGCATTTATATTAATGAAATTATGTACCGAAATTTTATGTATACCATAAAAAATGGAGTGGCCGAGCCTCAAGATGAATATCAAAAAATGATTAGCCTACCAGAAAGAGAAAAAGAATTTCTAAAATGGCTTTGCACAGAAAAATCATTAAAAGAAATTGCTGCAGAAATGCATTTAAGCCCTAGAACGATTGATGGATACAGAGATAATCTGTTTGAAAAAATAAAAGTAAATAGCCGCGTTGGATTAGTACTATTTGCTATTCGAAATAACTTGGTT
>JAVHPL010000051.1:0-14501 GCA_036170555.1 Sediminibacterium sp.
TGATTGCCCAACAGCTCCCCGATATTGTTCCAACACCTGTTGCACAGGACAAATACTGAATCCATTCTATTTGAAAAGTATTATTTCCAATTAAAATAATACCTTGAATATTTAATTAATATACATGCTTACTAATTATTTTCAAAGGAATAAAAATAAACCTTTTGAGAACATTATAATTGATACATCGTTATTTGTTAAATATCAAATTTCTTTTATTTAGTAAGTTTATTTCTGATATCATCTTTTTAGCTATAAATATTTTCATCAACTCTTGATAATTATTTTTGTTTTTTGGTTTAGTATTATAAGCATGCATATATGAGTTTATAGCGGAACTTGTATCCCCATTATTAAGGTACACTTTTGCTTGTAGCCTATAAATATAATCACTTTTTTGGAATAATTTTAAATTTTCAATTAATTTTTGACATTTATCAAAATCTCCAGAAAGAAAATTATCAACTACTAAAATAGTTAAGTGTTTATAACTTCTTTTACAATAGAAATTGACAACAATATTGTTACTATTGCCTTTATTAAATTCAAGACTTAAGAAATTTGAAATAAAAACTAGAATTATAACTATTAATTGAGTGAAAAAAAGGTAATAGTGAATCTTATTTAAAATAGATTTCCTTTTATTAAAAATTAAACTACTATTATCAGACACTTTATTCGAAAAATTTTCAAAGACCGGTATGAAAGTACTTAAAATCAAAACAGAAATTGGAGTGACATGACTTGGGTACTGAAAAAAGGCAATTATTAATATGCCTACGAAACCTAAAAAGACTTTTTTGTTAACATCATTTTTAAAAAAAACTAAAAACATTTTAATAATAACAACAAAGTAGATTAAAATTCCAACTATCCCAAACTCAAATATTCCTTGCAAATAATCGTTCATAGCAAAAGATATATTATCTGCGTATTTCGCACTATCAGTAAATGGATTTAATTCTATATGCTTTCTCTGAAAATCCAAATATAGATTTTCAAATGAGTTTATTCCCTTTCCGAATAAGAAGTCGCCATTGATATTAGAAATAGTTATTTTGGTTACAAATTCTCTTCCATGATTTGATTTGATTTTACTAGGGAGATTAAAGAAAACAAATAGCAACAACGTACCAAATAAAAAAAATCTTTTCTTTTTAAATAAACCAAATAAGAATATAGTTAATGCAATGACTACAGTTCTAGATTGAAGGCAAATTATAGATATTATAAGAATGACAATTAAAAAATTTGAAATAAATTTTTGAGTTTTATCAAAAATAAAATCACTAGCAATGGAAATTCGAACTAATAACAAGTAAAAAATTATACATAAAATATTATTATTACTGAAATTAAAATTCAGTTTTAAAAAATTAAAACTATCAATTCTAATTATTTTTATGAAAAAAAAGCATAGTAATATATAAGTGGTAATATAAAAATCAAAGTTTATTTCTGATTTTTGTTTTATTTTAAGTTGACTAGTCTTTAGTGAAAAGCAAGCTATTATAAAAGAAAGCAAATAAAGATGTTCAGTTATATCAAAAAAGCTTGGATTTATTACCCATTGAAAAAATGTATAATACACTATCCAAATCAAGAAATCAATTCTTTTACTTTGAATTCTATACCAGTTATTAAAAACACTAAAATAAATATTATAAAAAAAAAGAAATAGTAGGAAAATTTGTGCTTTGAAAATAAATTCGAAATTAAATAATATAAATAATATGTTTAGTCTTAAAAAGACAGTATTATCAAATAATCTAATTGAATTCTTATTTATTTGCATTAATTGTATAAGAAATAAAATTTATGCTTTACTGTTTAGTAAAACAAATTTATAAAGGATAGATTTTTTTTTGATTAATTCTAGAATTTCTATCCTACACTTTTCATCAATCTTTATATCAATCGAAAACATTAAATAACGCGTAAATAAAGTTCGCCAAATTTGAAATTTAATATCAGACTTTTGTAATTTTATTGATTTATCCTGATAAGTTAAGTTCAACTTCAAGAGTTCCTCAATTAAAATATTTTTTAAATATTTTAATTGAGGTGCTTGATTGAAAATTCCACTATACATAATTATAATTCAGATCTATTGAGGAGGATAATTTGTCATTAACGCTCTATCTGGGCAATTTCCTGATTCAGGATCTGCTTCACACCTATGCCATGCATCCATATTACCTTCCCAATTAACCCAATAAATTTCATCAGAATTTGATGCACAGTTTTGGGCTGTTTCAGCGACTTCAAAAAGTTGTGGCAATTGAGATAAATCAAGTAACATGTCACCAATATCACCAAGAATTGTTCCAATTTTATCAGGTGAATATAAGTCTATAACAGCCTCCAAAAATGGGTCAAAACAATTTTGTAAATTCTCATTAAATCTTGTTTGATCAAGGTCATAACGCAGTTCATAATTATCATCGCAAAGTTTCAATGCATCTTGATTACATTCTGCATAAGAATTTGTAGAAAATAAAAGAAATAACAGGGTTATTTTTGATATTAATTTTTTTATTCGCATAAAATCAGCTTTTTATTTTATAATAAATTTATTTTCTATATTTATTGATTTCGTTTCTTTCGTTAGTATTCTGCTCTTTTATTAATAAACTCACAGCTTGCTTAAACTGTTCAGGTGTAATTTTTTTAGGAATCAGCAGATTCGTTTTTACATTTGCATAGGCTTGCAAAACTTCAGTTTCCGCTTCTAAAAAAGACTTGCCAGTAGAATTTTTTAGATTTCTTTTAAATTTTAACATATGTTTCTCTTCTTTCGCTTGAAGCCATTGCTGTTTGATTAAAGGATTAGAAAGATTCCATTCATCATGTTCTATACTTTGAGCATATTTTCTAAATACGCTTACATAATTAACAATATATTCATTTTGCTTTATTTCTTCACTTGATAAAAATTGAGTATCTTTTTTAGTACATGAAATTGAACTAATGATTATAAGAAGTATTAAGATTTTTTTCATAGATTTTTTAAAAATGGTTCAGTAAATGGGTTACACTAAAATTTCCAGTTTCGCTTTTGGCTGGGCTGTAAATGATTAAACCCCAAGTAGTATCGTATCTACCAACGTCCTTTTTTATTGCTGCTGGCCGGCAGTTTCGGGTAATTAAGGATTAATCCCGTTATTCTGGCCTGAATAGATTTCAAAACAAAGCTATTAGTTTGGATAAAAAAAGAGGTGCGCACCTGTATTTTTAGAGAATCTTGTAAATTGTATGATACTAGTGTAGAAATTTGCTTGTGAAATAAAACCTTGGCTTCCTAAAATACGGTTCTTTGGTATGTGAATAATTAGTATAATGCATTCTTGAAATCCAATAACTGTATGCATCCTATTAAAATTGCTTTAGCTGACGACCATACATTTGTTCGTTCAGCCCTAATTTCTACAATTCAATCTCAAATTGTAGTTGATGTAATTGCCGAGGGGGAGAATGGTAAAGAATTGCTTTTCGCCATTGAAAATAGTAATCAAATACCCCAGTTAGCAATAGTTGATTTGTCTATGCCTATAATGAATGGATATGAAACCATACCCCATTTACAAAAACTTTATCCTTCCACGAAAATTCTAATTATATCTTTTGTAATTGAACCCAATGCACTACAACATCTATTCAATGTAGGTATCCATGGGTTTATAAACAAAACAGATTCAAAATTTAATTTTGAATCTGCATTCAGAGAAATTTTGCAAACAGGTTACTTTAAAAATCAACATTATTTACCTCAACAAAAAGAACCACTTAATTGGAAAAAAAATGAATTTCATGGATCAATTACATTAACCTATTTAGAAATGACGTTCATTAAATACAGAGTAAAAGGTTATCAAATAAAAGAAATTGCTGAAAAATTATTTGTGTCTTCTAAAACAGTAGAGAATTACCGAAATTCTTTATATAAAAAACTAAATATTAATTCTACTGAAGAGATTATTGAATATGCAAAGAATATTGGCTATGAAAAATGGGATGATTAATTTTTTTAAATCATAACCCCAAATCCAGCACCGTCATAGGTGCTACCAAATGTATAGTTTGCAAGCCAGCCTGTTTAGCCCCTTCTATATTTTTGATGGTATCGTCTATGAAAAGGGTTTCTACTGGGTTTAATTCCTGCTCATTTAAAATATATTCAAAAGAATCCACATTAGGTTTTCTTAATCCCATTGTTTGAGAATAATACGCACAAATAAAATGAGCATTGAAATCATTTCCTGGAAATGCTTTTTCAAAATCGGCTATAAATTGTTCGTAATGAATTTGATTGGTGTTAGAAAATAAATAAATGTTATAGCGTGTTTTAATTTCTGCTAACCATTGTATTCGTTCTGCCGGAAAGCTTCCCAGCAAAGCATTCCAGGCCGTTTTAATTTGATCATTTGTTAATGAAGTACCTGTTTCTTTTCTAAATGCTTCGTAGAATTCTTCAGGGCTTAACTTGCCTGTTTCTAACAATTCAAAAAGATCATTTGCATGATGTTGGGTAAACATGGCATCAAAATCTGTTACGCCCAATTTGATAAATGCCTGCTTGGTTAATTCAAAATGAATATCTAAAAAAACCCCACCAAGATCGAAAATGATATTTTTTATAGGCTGCATTGCTTACTTTTCTTTTTTAGTTTTTGGCGTTTCAGGGAGTAATTTCATGTAGGTAGATTTAAACCGATCATTTACCAGTTCACCTTGCACTTCAGCTTTTCGTACTGCATTGCAAAATCCATCATTAGCATGCGCATCTCCATGCGAATCAATAGTTGTTCCATCTACAAAATAGGCTTTGCCATTAATGCGTATAGCCAAATCACAGGTTTTACCTGGCATTCCAAACTGGCATTGGCCACAAGAAACTTCAGCGGTGAGTAGCTTTTTAGTTTTATTGGGTTTGATGGATTCTTTTGAAGCATTTTGTGCACTTACTGCCATGATTGAAAATAGGCAAAAGAATATGCTGATGAAGTATTTCATTGCTATTGATTTAGAAGGATAAATATACTCAAATAATTAGTGGCCAACGTTATGGAGAAAATTTCCAATAAATGTTTTGTACCTTGCACCGCAAATTATATTCATGCAAACAGCAGCAGCAGTACTAAAAAGAAGTGAAAATAAGTGTGAACTATGCGGATCAACTGAAACGGTAAAAGTGTATGAAGTGCCGCCACAAGATAAAAATACAGAGGACAATAGCATTGCAACCTGTAGTAAATGTTTAGCACAAATTGATAAAAAAGCAGAACTAAGTCAAGATCATTGGAAATGTTTAACAGAATCTATGTGGAGTGAAGTGCCTGGTGTTCAGGTGGTGGCTTGGCGTATGTTAAATAGATTGCGTACAGAAAGTTGGGCAGCCGATTTATTAGATATGTTGTATTTGGATGATGAAAAACTAGCTTGGGCAAAAGCAACAGGTGATCATGAAAATGATGGCAGTGTTGATTTACACAAGGATTGTAATGGTACTATATTACAGCAAGGAGATACAATTGTTTTAACCAAATCTCTTGATGTTAAAGGATCTTCCTTGAATGCCAAAATGGGTACTGTAGTAAAAAATATTCGGTTGGTAGATGGTAATACTGAACAGATTGAAGGTAGAATTGAAGGGCAAGTAATTGTAATTCTTACTAAATATGTAAGGAAACAAGGATAATGACCATAAAATTTAACAAAATGGGCATGTTATTTCTACCCATATTTGTTTTTTAAATAAAGTACATGCGTTATTATACATACCTATTATTAGGCGCTATTTTATGTTTGGGTGCTATTGCATTTACCAATAAAAAGGCAAGCCCTACTATTTATTCTGCCACATCAAGTAAAGGAATTCACTTTATTGAGGGAGAATGGAAAAAAGCCCTTGCTAAGGCGAAGCTAGAAAAGAAAGCCATTTTTGTAGATGCGTATGCCACTTGGTGTGGGCCTTGTAAAAGAATGCAGCAAGACGTATTTCCCAACCCAGCAGTTGCTGAATTTTTTAATAAAAATTTCATCAATATTACCCTAGATGTAGAAAAGGGAGAAGGCATTGCCTTTGCACAAGCTTATGGGGTAGAAGTGTTGCCTACCTTATTTATCACCGATTATAATGGTAAGCCCATTACGTATGCAAAAGGCTATATTCCAGCCGATCAATTGTTGAAGTTTGGTGAATTTGGTAAAAGTAAAGCCCCTATTCATTAAGATTTTACATATCCTTTGCAACTTCTATTGTTTTTCATTAATTTCGCCGTCCTTTAAGAACAGCAATGTTCTTCGGGCCTATAGCTCAGTTGGTTAGAGCACCTGACTCATAATCAGGGGGTCCCTGGATCATGCCCAGGTGGGCCCACTTGAAAATCAAGCAGTTATGAACGAAAGTTGATAGCTGCTTTTTTATTTGCACCACGATTTGCACCACAGAACTGTTCAATTCAATTTTAAAAATAGCGTTAAACAAATTCCAATTTTCACTTTCTCGTCTGAGCATTTTGGAAACTATAATCGGTCTCATTACATTAAACTTCTTTTGTTAAAACAGATTTCATGTATATTAAACATAAATTACATATCTGGCTTAGTGTTATTCTAATGTACAAAAGCTTCATATCTATATTTTTGAGCTGATCAAGCAAAAAATAAAATTGTTAAAAATTAATAAATAGTTACCCTTTTTGGGTAATGAAATATATATTTGCATGAATATTAGTTATAAAAACAAAAAACTAAAAAAACAATTAACTGATCCTTCTGAGATTAAAAAAACATTTGGTGTTAATGCCAAAAGAATTTCTCAGCGAATGGATGATATTACTTCTTCTGAAAATTTACAAGTATTATGCAGTATCCCCCCAGCAAATTGCCATTTACTTTCAGGAGACAGAACTGGCGAATGGGCTGTTGATATTTCAGCAAATCACCGAATGATTTTCGTTATTGCCAATGATCCAATACCTAAGAAAGATGATGGAAGCGTTAATAAAATTTTAGTAACTGATATTCAAATTATTTCCGCACAAGAAGATTACCATTAAACCAACAACCATGTCTACCAAAGATTTAAAAATTGCTCGTGAATTGTTATCCCCTCCAGGAGATACAATACTTGAAACAATAGAACATATAAAAATGAGCCAGGTAGAACTTGCTGACAGATTAGGTAAAACCGCTTCCAAGGTTAACGATCTTATTTCGGGAAAGGAGCCAATTACTTATAATACAGCATTACAATTAGAAAAAGTTCTTGGAATTGAAGCTAATTTTTGGTTAAACCGTGAAATGAACTATCGTACAAAACTGGCCCGAATCGAACAAGATGAAGCTTTAGAAGAGGCTATTGAATGGTTACAACAACAGCCAATTAAAGAATTAAAAAAATGCGGTCATATAAAAGCAGTGAAAATTGGTTCAATAATGGTTGCTGAGACTTTAGAGTTTTACGGAGTAGTAAATACTGAAAAATGGGAAAGTAGATATATTAATGATTTTGCAACTACATCTTATAGAAAAAGTCAATTCCATCAAACGGCTCTTGGAAGTATGGCTGCATGGCTTAGAATGGGTGAATTGGAAATGCAAAAAATGCAATTACCACAATATGATAAAGAAGCTTTTAAGAAATTACTCGAGGAAATTAAAGAACTTGTGTTAATGCATCCAGATGATTTTGCACAACAATTAAAATACAAATGTGCCAAAGTTGGAGTAGCTGTTATTTACACCATGTGTTTGCCTAAAGCACCAGTAAGTGGGGCAACAAGATGGTTTAGAGGAAATCCACTAATACAATTAACAGACCGACATAAAACAAACGATCATTTTTGGTTCACTTTTTATCACGAAGCTGGTCATGCATTGTTACATGGGAAAAAAGATATTTTTTTTGAAGGTTTTGATGGATATGAACTTGATGATGAAAAAGAATCTGAGGCAAATATTTTTGCCTCAAAACATTTATTGCCAGCAAAAGCTATTGACGAACTGCCAATTCGATTTAATGAAAATGATATAATATTTATAGCTAATAAATATTCAACTCACCCTGCCATAGTTGTAGGTAGAGTTCAGCATTTAGGAATGGCACATTTCTCTTTTGGAAGGGGGCTTAAAATTAAAGTCAATCTGGTTTAACATATATCATGTTGGTTTTATTGAATTACCAAATAGTGGTAAGATGTTTATACCTATGACTCAATTAGAGCAAATTTTTATTGACTAAAACTGTTGTATCAACTTAGAATGGCTGAGGTATTGCTTGTCTGGCGCATATATAAAGAAACAAGATTCGCCTTGAATGGTTTCTATAATTTCATCAACTTGATTATTGGGCACTGCGGGGCATCCCTGACTTCTGCCTATATAGCCCATTTGTTCAATAGCATTATAACTTACATAATCAGCACCATGTAAAACAATGGCTCTTTGTTTTGCTTTGTTGTTAATGCCTTTTTCTAAACCTATCAAATGAAGTGATTTACCATGCTTTCCTCTATAAATTTCACCAGTAATATAAAATCCCAAACTGCTCTTATTAGAAGCGTTTGTGTTAGAAAAATTTTTTGCGAACAGGGTTCCAGAATTTTTTCCGTGTGCAACCAATGTTTGTAACACCAAATCTTGTTGCTCCATATCAATAATGTACAAACGTTCTTTATTACTGGGTTGGCTAAAATCGGCAATGGTTAAGTAACGTGTATTAACAAGCAGACCCTTTTGTTTTAATTGCTCATACCCGTTAATTGCAAATGCAATAGCTGTAGAATTAATATTGAATTTTTTTGATAAATAAAACACATGATTCTTTTCAAATACCACAAAAGGACTTGCAGGAATATTCTTAAACGACTGTAGCGTAAAAAAAGAAAGTAATAGAATTAAATAGATTTGTTTTTTCATAGCAGGGGGGTACTAAAAGAGTGCAAAGGTACAAGCACATATAATATAAACAGGAATTATAGGAATAATTTGGCTGTATTTTTAGTTAAAAGATGCTTTTAGGTAACAAAAATCCTAGTTATAGATTGCTTTATAGAATAATTTATTATGTGTAACTTTGAACTAGAACGAATTACCCCCTAACTGTAGGCCATGGAAAAAACATTTTACGCCAGTGCTGAAAGAGCTGATATAGCTCAACTAAATACTGATTACAAACAATTTAGTGAATCTGATTGGTTAAATAGTTTTATCAATACTTTACCCGAAGTGGTAGCTGTTTTAAACAATGAAAGGCAAATTGTATTTGGGAACGATGTACTTTTAAATTTACTCGGAATTAAATATAAAAAGGATTTACTAGGTTTAAGGCCAGGAGAAGCCATGAAATGCATCAATTCTAAACTAGTTGAAGGTGGTTGTGGTACTTCGGAAAAATGTAAATTTTGTGGAGCCATCAATTCTATTTTAGAAAGTCAACATTCATTAAAAAAAGTTACCAAAGAATGTAGAATAACTACTAGTAAAGAAGGTATAACTGATTATTTAGATTTAAAAGTTACTACCGCTCCTTTTAATTTTAATAATGAAACCTTTTGGATATTATCTATTGAAGACCTTACCGATGTAAAGCGTAGAGAGGTTTTAGAAAAAATGTTTTTCCATGATATACTCAACATTGTGGGTAGTTTAAAAGGAGTTAGTGATTTATTGGTAGATCCTGACAATGATGAACAAACCAGCCAAGAATACAAAGGCATTGTGAATAGCCTTAGTAAAGAATTATTAGATGAAATTTTAGCGCAACGTGTGCTGGTGTTTGCCGAAAAAGGAGATTTAGAACCTGTATTTACAGAAGTATCTACCCTCCGCTTATTAGAAGAGCCCATATCTTATCTAGCACACCATGATGTAGCAAAAACAAAACATGTAATTATTGATTCTACTGCTGTAGATACAATGATTGTTACAGATAAAACCTTAATAAATAGAGTCATAATTAACCTTACCAAAAATGCTTTAGAAGCAAGTAAGGCTGCAGACACCATTACCCTTAACTGCATAAAAGAAAATAATATAATAAAATTTACGGTGCATAATACCGCGTTTATGCCTCCTTATGTTCAAGCACAAGTATTTCAACGTTCTTTTTCTACCAAGGGAAAAGGAAGAGGAACAGGTACGTATTCAATTAAATTATTAACTGAACGATACTTAAAGGGTTCTGTATCTTTTACTAGTACCCCAGAATATGGAACTACTTTTACTGTTAGTGTTCCTATAGTTTAATTCATACAATTTTTGCCTTATGCATTCAATTAAAATTAACAGAGCTTGTTTTCTGATAGTATGGCTATTTTTATATACCAATGTTATGGCGCAAATAAAAATATATCAATCTGAAGCCTATGATATTTATAGCAACAAAGTAGTACAAGGAAAATTTACAGCACAGGCTTTATCTAGTAGTAGGTTGAATAGTAATTATGAAAGCCCAACTAATTTATATCAATCTGCTAATATCAGTTTTAAGTTTGCCATTAATGGTAAAGACAATGAAATGAGTGCGGGAGTAGATCATCAGTTTTCTGTAATTGCACCTAATGGATTTGCAGAAACACCTATTATTCTTTTTGGGGAGCAATTAAAATATTCAAAAAAATCAACCACTTTTTTAGCCCCTAATACTAAATTAAAAATTAGGTTAGATATGCGGACTGTTTTAAAACAGTTCAATCAAAATGGATTTTATACCTGTTTTAATGGAACTAAAATTTATAAGCAAGATTTTAAAGGTGTATTTATTGCTGGTGGAACCTTACCCATGATTTGGGATTTTGATAATTTAGTAAATCATGATAACCTAAAACTAACGGATAAAAATAATGATGGCATTTATGAAACCGAGTTAGTTCTTAACGCTCAAAAAGATCAAAAGAAAATTGCTACGGAATGGAATCAAACTAAAGATATCAATTCATTTCCTCAGTATCAGTCTCCTTATCTTATTCAACATACTTTATACAATTTAAGTATGGAGGAAATGATCAATGCTGTAGAACCAGATAGTACCTTAAGAACAGGAAAAGAATGGAGTGGCGTTTGGACAAGGGATGTAAGTTATAGTATTATTTTATCTATGGCTTATTTGCAACCAAAAGTTGCCATGAATAGTTTACTTAAAAAAGTAAATAAACGTAAAAGAATAATTCAAGATACTGGAACTGGTGGTGCCTATCCTTGTTCTACTGATAGGGCAATATGGTCTGTTGCCGCTTGGGAAATTTATAAAGTTACTGGCAATAAAGATTGGCTAGAATTAGCTTATGAAATTATTAAAAATTCTATTGAAGATGATATAGAGGTAGCATACGATAAAACCACGGGTATGGTAAAAGGTGAATCTTCTTTTTTAGATTGGAGGGAACAAACATATCCCAAATGGATGCAACCAGCCGATATTTTTGAAAGTGAATGTTTGGGTACCAATGCAGTGCATTATCAGGCAAACAAAGTATTGAGTGAAATGGCTTTGCTGTTAAATGAACCTACAGTAGCAGCAAAACATATTGCTATTGCTGAAAGCATTAAAAAAGGAATGAATCAATATTTATGGATTCCATCCAAAGGATATTATGCTCAATATATTTATGGTAGAAAAAATAAAATTCAATCTCCACGTTCTGAAGCGTTGGGCGAAGCACTTTGTATTTTATTTGGCATTGCCAATGAAAAACAAGCTGCCAGTATTGTTCGCAACACTCCCGTAACCAATTTTGGTATCCCGTGCATTTATCCGCAAATACCCAATATTCCACCCTATCATAATAATGCTGTTTGGCCCTTTGTACAAGCTTATTGGGCACAGGCAGTAGCAAAAGTTAGTAATGAAAAAGCATTGATAGAAAGCTTTGCAGCAATTTATAGACCTGCCGCATTATTTATTACCAACAAAGAAAATTTTGTAACAGACAATGGAGATTATGCTGGCACTCAAATTAACAGCAGCAATATGTTATGGAGTTTATCGGGCAATATTAGTTTGATACACAAAATTATTATAGGAATTCATTTTGAAAAAGATCGGCTTTTGTTTAGTCCATTTATTCCAAAAGTATTGAAAGGGAAACATGTATTAAATGGATTTAAATACAGGAATGCTATTCTAAACATCGAAGTAGTAGGGTTTGGAAATAAAATAAAACAATTTTTATTAGATGGAGTTGTTCAAAACAAGGCCGAAATTGCTGCATCAATTTCGGGCACACATGCTATTCAATTATTAATGGAACCGAGTCATGAAACCTTTGCAACCAATAATAAAAAAATCAATAAAGTTGCCAACTATACCAGCCTAGATGCACCCATATTAAGCTTAACAAAAAATAAATTAAGTTGGAATAGAATTAATCAATCAGCTTCTTACGCCATCTTCAAGAATGGAAAACCATTTGCAACAACCAATGAACCACATTATACTATTACCAAAAATGCATTTGCTGAATATCAGGTTATGGCCATTGATAAAAATGGTGTGGGTTCTTTTGCAAGTGAACCAATAGAAATTGCTGAAACCCAACTTATAGAAGAAATGGAAAATTATGCTGCTGCAAGTAATTTTCCCTATGTTGGATTCTCTGGACTTGGGTTTGTGGAATTAAGTAAAGAAATAAATAGAACCATTCAAATTCCTGTTGATGTACCTAGTGATGGGGTATATGCAATTGAAATAAAATACGCCAATGGAAACGGACCAACCAATACCGAAAATAAATGTGCCATTAGAACAGTTTTAGTAAACAATTTAAAAGCAGGAGTATTTGTTTTTCCTCAAAGAGGAAAAGGTGAATGGAGTAATTGGGGGTTGAGTAATGCCGTTAAAACCAAGCTAGTGAAAGGGAAACAAATCATCACCATTTGTTTTGAAAATACAAATGAAAATATGAATGGGGAAATTAATACTGCTATGCTAGATCAATTGAGATTAATTAAAATAAATAACTCAGCTTCCTATTTTTAATGCTACAGTTTAACTATAAATATGCAATTGCTTCTTTAAATAATCTCCCAATTTTTTCTCTATAAATAAATTCGTAAAATAGCTATATATAATTAATAATATAAAAGAGCTTACTAATACCATTAATTGCCAAATAGGTTTTGTAGGTAAATGCAAAACCTGAAACATAAAATGAGGAACAATAGTTATAATAAGAATATGATTTAAATAAATAGAATAAGATATTTTTCCTAAAAATGTAAAGGGCTTTTGCCCTAATACTTTACTAATAAAACCTGTTGATTTAGTAAAAACTAAAATTGATACCGCAAAAAATATAGGGATAATTGCCAATGCACTCATGCTTTTTACATACCCATCTAAACGGTTGAGCTTAAAAAATATAAACAGTAGTGTTATGGGTATTAGCCATTCTACAAAAGGGTGAAATTGAAAGGATTGCTTTGAAACAACCCAAACAAAATAGCCTAGCATAAAACAAATTAGGCATCGGATATACCCATAGTCTTCGGTAAAATAAAACTGACCTTTATAAATACAGAATACCACTGCAAAAAAAATTACGATTGCAGCCATCCAATTTCTATTCCATTTTTTTAATGCACCCAATAGCATAATCCAACCAAAAATAATGTAAGTAATTATTTCTGAAGAAATAGACCAAGAAGGAAAGTTCATACCCATGTGGAACACACTGGTATTATATAAATGATTAAAAACCATTGTAGAGTTTTGAAAACTCATAGTATCTAAATAAGCGTACATTAAATCGGAAACAGATTCCTTACTAGCTACTAACGAAGGGAATAATACATTAAAAATAAGTTGAAAAAATAAATATAAAGTAGTGCTATAAAATAGCAAGGGATACAATCTTACCAAGCGTTTTTGTATAAATACCCAAAATTGCATTTTACTATTAATTCCAACATATTTAGAAGAAATCACAAATCCAGACAACACAAAGAAAAAATCTACAAATGAGTTAGATGAACGGATAATAAAGCTATTGTAAAGCCAAACGGGTAAAAATACCAGATCATAGTGGTGCAAAGCAACCATCAAACTAAATATCCCTCTTAAACTATCTAATTTTATTATACGCATAATAGCAATACTTCAACGAACATATAAAAAGTTTAGCGCTTAAGGCTTAGAATTTTATTTGTATATCCATGATCTAGGAATTTTCTCTTGAAATAGCTCTTAGAATTATATTTAAATACTATTTAAAGAGTAATTTCGTTTTAAATAACTAAAAACTTAGCATGTTTAATGTTTTAGTTGCCTGTTATGAAAATTGGGACACGCTCATGGAGCTACCAGCCGTTTTAACCAAGGGTGGCTGCTCTGTTACAGTTTTTTGTTCTAAAAAATCATGGCTACTAAAAAATAAGTTTTATATAAATTGGATTGAATCTCCTACTAATATAGAGGAATATAAACAAAACTTAGTGAAACTCTCCGAAAGCAATGATCCATATTACGATTGGATTATTTTAGGAGATGAAAAATTATT
>JAVHPL010000051.1:14601-16450 GCA_036170555.1 Sediminibacterium sp.
TTTTTCAAGAATTTATTGAAGGAAAAGATATTGGAGTTGAGGCATTTTATTGCGATGGTGTTTTATTGAATTATAATGCCGGAGAGGTAGCTAGTTATTTTAAATCGAAATTTAGTTTTACCACAAAAAGAATGTATTATTTAAGTGAGGAAATTTATATCCTATTAGCAAAAATAGGAATTGCTTTTGGTATTAATGGTTTTGCCAGTATTCAATTAATTTACAAAGAATCTGAAAAAACATATTATTTATTAGAAGCAGATTTAAGACCGAATATCTATATCCCTTATGGAAGGTTCACTGGCCAAGATTTTGTAGAAGCTATTAAGAAAAAAATAAATCCATCATATAGTATTCCTCCCAATACCAAATTAAAGTATGGCGAAACCATGGAGATAGCCATTTTTTACCGAGATATTATTCGCTGCATAAAACAAAAAGACATAGCAGGGGTATTCAGATGGATAATTAATTACAAAGGATATTGGCGTTTTATTCCATTGTACGATTTAACTTTGTGTAAGCATATTTTAAAAGAATTGTTTTTGAATAAAGTATTGCGTAAATTCAAGTAATTCATTAATCATGGCTTTGTATACAATAATTTTTTCAAGAAAATTTTTCACTGTTATTGCAATTTGCAAATTAGTAATATCAGTAAGTATTGCACAATCTAGTAGTTTACAAAAAAATAATCAGCCATTTGCTTTGGTGATTGGTACGTATACCAATAGCGGAAAAAGTGAAGGAATTTACACTTATCATTTCAATAATAAGAATGGAAAATCTACCTATTTAAGCAAAACAACTAGTACCGATCCTTCTTATATTAATATAGGATTAAACCATCAATATATATATGCAGTTCAAGAATTAAATAATAATCAAGGTGGTGTTAGCGCTTTCAATTACAATAAATCAACAGGATCATTAACACTACTTAATACAGTACCATCGGGTGGCGATCATCCATGTTTTATTACTAGAGACAGTAAAAATAGGTTTGTATTTGTTGCCAATTATACCGGTGGAAATTTTTCGGCTATTCGCATTAATAAAGACGGTTCATTAGACACTGCTACTCAAACCATTCAACACAGAGGTAAAAGTGTAAATACTAGTAGGCAAGAAAAAGCGCATGTACACCAGACCGTTTTATCACCAGATGAAAAATATTTATTGGTACAAGATTTAGGGATGGACCAAATTTCGGTATATGGCTTAGATTTAACTAAACAATCAAATCCGGTATCTGCAGAACCAATTTCCGTTTTCAATACTAGTGCAGGAAGTGGTCCAAGACATTTAGTATTTCATCCTAATAAAAAATGGGCCTATTCTGTTCAAGAACTCAATGGAACCGTAAACTCAATGGAATTTAAAGAGGGCAACCTTACCCTCTTACAAACTATTAATATGAATATGAATAAAAGCAACCAACAACATGGTGGCGCAGATATTCATATTTCACCAGATGGAAAATTTTTATACGCTTCTAACAGAGGAGATTTTAATGAAATTAGCATCTATTCCATTGCATCTAACGGCAAGCTAACCTATATCAAGGTTCAATCTACCTTGGGTAAAGCACCCAGAAATTTTGAAATAGATCCTAGTGGACGTTTTTTATTAGTAGGAAATCACTTAAGCGATGAAATTGTTGTTTTCAAGCGCAATTTGCATACAGGACTTTTAACTGATACACATCAAAGAATTAAAGTGGGAGCACCTGTATGTATAAAGTTTGTTGCACTATAAATTAATTACCTCTTTTTTGCCATTGCCTTCCACCACCAGATCCACCGCCAGATTTGCTTCCATTTACGCTACTACTTCCTCCGTTTCGGCT
>JAVHPL010000051.1:16550-21292 GCA_036170555.1 Sediminibacterium sp.
TACTTCCTCCGTTTCGGCTACCTCCGTTTCGGCTACCTCCATTTCTGCTTCCTCCATTTCTGCTTCCTCCATTTCTGCTTCCTCCCCTTGACGAAGAACTTGGTGAATACGCGGGAGATTCACCAAATTGTTCAGGAACAGGTATTTTGGTTACTTGCTTTCCTAATAAATTTTCAATATCTAAAAATTTTCTTTGCTCAGCTTCACTTATAAACGTAATGGCTGTACCTGTGCTTTCTGCTCTTGCTGTTCTACCTATACGGTGAATATAATCTTCGCCATCATTGGGTACATCAAAATTGATAACCAATTCTATTTCTTCAATATCAATACCTCTGCTAAGAATATCTGTTGCAACCAATATTTTTAATTTCTTATTTCTAAAATCTTGCATCACTTGCTCTCGCTTGTCTTGCAATAAATCGGAATGAATTTCTTCTATAGAAAATTTTGCATGCTTTAATTCTGCTGCTAATTGTTTTACATGCTGTTTTTTTGAACAGAAAATAATAACCCTTGTATAGTTTTTGCTATTTAAAACATACTTAATCAATGGAATTTTTTGAGGTTCATATACCACAAATGCTTCCTGTACAATTTGTTCTGGTGGTTTAGAAACAGCAATATTAATTTCAACAGGATTTTGCAAAAGTTTACGAGCTAAATCACGCATTTTCTGTGGCATAGTAGCAGAGAACAATAGGTTTTGCCTTTGTTTGGGTAAAAATGAAATGATCTTCATGATATCATCATTAAAGCCCATATCTAACATTCTATCTGCCTCATCTAATACCAAATAATTTACTTGATTCATTTTTACATACCCCATATTGAGGTGTGCGATCATTCTTCCGGGTGTACATACTACCATATCTACACCACTACTCAATGCTTTTTTTTCTGTAACAAATGAATTTCCATCACCACCTCCATATACAGCTATACAACTTATATCTGTAAAGTATCCTAGCCCTTCCATAGTTTCTGCTATTTGTATAGCTAATTCTCTTGTAGGTACAATAATTAATGCATTAATATGGTGTTCGGGATGAACACTGGTAAGCATTTTATGTACAATGGGCAATAGAAATGCAGCGGTTTTACCCGTACCAGTTTGCGCCGATGCAATAATATCTTTCCCTTCTAAAATGGGTTGTATTACTTGCTCTTGAACAGGAGTAGCCGTTTCGTACCCCATTGCATCAATTCCTTCTATTAATTTCTCGTGTAATCCTAATTCTTTAAAATTCAAAATTGTTTTGGGTTTGTTTAGCGTAGATACCACCAATAGATAAATAGGCTTTATCTTATCAGGACAAAGCAGTAATTTCTTTTAAAATGATTTCCTTCACTTGTTCAAAATATTTTTTAAATACATTTAGCGTTTCTGGAATAGAGTCTAATTGAACCCCTTGCTTTGCACTTAATTCCATTGCATGAGCTAGCTTATGCATCTCAGGAACTTTTACTACAGACAAAGAAGACTTTGCATAATGTGCTGATTTGTACATGTTCTCCCAATCTTTAGCAGCCAAATTTTCTTCCATTTTTTGAATGGTTTCGGGCATACTTTCTAAAAACATAGTAAGGATGGTTACTTTATATTCATTATCACCTTCGGCCAATTCATTCAACATCTCAAGATCTACCATGGGTTCTTCTTTAATTTGCTCTAGAATTGGCGTAATAGGTACCGAACTTGGTGTTGCAAGTAAAATTTCATTCAAGGTTTTATATAAAGCCTCTAATCCAAATGGCTTTGCTAAGCAACCATTCATACCCGCTTTGGTAAATTTATCGCCCTCCGTTCGGCTACTCCACCCTGTCATTGCAATAATGGGAATGGTTTGATTAATATCTTTTCTAATAATTTGAGTTGCTTCAAATCCATCCATTTCGGGCATATTAATATCCATCAAAATTAAATCGTACTTCCCCGATTTTAACAAATCAATCGCTTCTTTTCCATTACCAGCAATATCAAAAATAGCACCAGTGGAATTCAATGAATGGGTGATGAGCTTTTGATTTACAAAGTCATCTTCTGCTATTAATATCCGCTTACCTTGTAAAAATTCCGTATTCATTAATGCATTTTTTATGACAGTGGAGGCATAAATATAAAATTATATACCGTTTACGACCCAATTTAGTCAATATTCAGGGCAAAAGAACCTATTTTGACTAATTTTTAACCCTTACTATGCAGCCATTTCTATTATTTTTGCGCCCTGCATGTGTAATCACCCTGCAAACAACTATCATGAAAAAAATATTCTTACTGCTTACAACCCTGATTTGTGTGAGTGCTATGGCACAAACCAATGATATGAAGAAAAAAGACTTGGTTAAAAGAACCAAAGATCATTTTATGATTCAATATGGTGCAGACAACTGGACCAATAGAACAGATAGTGTTAGAACTGGCGGTTTTAGCAGACATTTTAATGTATACTTCATGTTCGATAAACCTTTCAAAACCAATCCAAAAATGAGTGTGGGATTAGGTTTTGGCATAGGAAGCAGTAATATGTTCTTTAAAAACGTAAATGTAAATATAAAATCGAATGCGGCTAAGCTTCCTTTTACTATTGCCGATAGTTTAGACCATTTTGCCAAGTTTAAAGTAACCAGCATTTATTTAGAAGCACCCATTGAATTACGCTATTTCTCTAACCCAGATCATATTAATAAGTCTTGGAAATTTGCAATTGGCGCTAAAATAGGAACCTTACTTAAAAGCTATTCTAAAGGAAAAAATTATGAGAATAAATTTGGTCAATCCCTTAATGGTACCTCATATATTATGAAAGAAAGCAGTAAGAAATTTTTTAGTGGAACGGCAATTGCGCTTACTGGTAGAATGGGCTATGGCTCAATAGGGCTTCAAGGAAGCTATCAGGTTACTGGGGTGTTAAGAGACGGAACTGGCCCTGTAATGAATAAATATAGTATTGGTTTGTATATAAGTGGATTATAATTTTTTTTACAATAATTAAATAAAGCCTCTTTGTATACAGAGAGGCTTTATTATGAATGACCAGTGAAAGACTACCTTTGTAAAAATTGAAAATTTGATTGAGAAAAAACAACTGATTGCCGTAGAAGAAAAAGCAGTGTTGGTAGGGATCATTTTAAAAGATCAAACCACAGAACAGGCAGCAGAATATTTAGACGAATTAGCTTTTTTATCAGAAACAGCAGGAGCTACTGCCGTAAAACGTTTCACACAAAAACTGGCACATCCAGATAGTAGAACATTTGTAGGTAAAGGCAAGCTGGAAGAAATAAAAAATTACCTCAACGGTAAAAATATCACCTTGATTATTTTCGACGATGAATTAACAGGTTCACAAATTTCAAATATTGAAAAAGAACTGAACGTTAAAACCATTGATAGAAGTGATTTGATTCTCGACATTTTTGCTAGAAGAGCAAGAACAGCGCAAGCAAAAGTGCAAGTGGAATTAGCACAATATCAATACCTCTTACCAAGGTTAAAAGGAATGTGGAAACACTTAGAACGTCAAGGAGGTGGTATTGGTACAAGAGGACCTGGTGAAACAGAAATTGAAACAGATAGACGTATTGTTAAAGATAAAATTTCACTTTTAAGAAAACGATTGAGCGAAATAGATAAACAAGCTTTTACCCAACGAAAAGAGCGCGGAGAGCTAATTCGCGTAGCATTGGTAGGTTATACCAATGTAGGCAAAAGCACTTTAATGACGGTACTAAGCAAGAGTGAAGTATTTGCAGAAAATAAATTATTTGCAACCTTAGATACTACTACACGAAAAGTTGTTTTTGAAAATACTCCTTTTTTATTGAGTGATACGGTAGGATTTATTAGAAAACTTCCGCATCATTTAGTAGAGAGTTTTAAAAGCACATTAGATGAAGTTAGAGAAGCAGATATTTTATTACATGTTGTAGACGTATCACATCCACAATACGAAGAACAAATTGGGGTGGTGAATAAAACCTTACAAGAATTAAAGGCATTTGAAAAACCCATACTAACCATTTTTAATAAAATGGATATGTATGAAGAAAAAACCTTTGACGAATGGTTAGAAGATTCTGTTAAGCAAGAGATATTGCACGATTTAAAAGAGAAATGGGATTTAGCTACCAATAATAACTGTGTATTTGTTTCGGCATTAGAAAGGAATAATATGGATGCATTGCGAGAGTTAATTTTAGAAAGAGTTAGGGATATGTATATAATTCGCTACCCTTATAAGACTATGTTATATTGATGGAGAAAAAATGGAACTGGATAAAGATTGCCGAATCTTCAGCGGAAATTGCCTGGCAGCAGAATAATATGTGTATTGTACAGGCAGGTAGCAAAATCATTACCCTTGCCTTGCACAATAACCAAGTATTTGCATTTGCCCAAAAATGCCCTCATGCTAGCGGAATAATGGCCAATGGAAGCATTGATGCCTTAGGAAATGTGGTTTGCCCACTTCACCGATACCATTTTTCTATGCAAAATGGCCGAAATACTAGCGGGGAAGGTTATTTTTTAAAGACTTACCCAGTAAAAATGGAGGAATCGGGCTTGTTTGTGGGCTTTGAAACAGGCGGATTGTTTAATTTTTAGTGTATTTTTTTTGTAAGAAAGCGGAAACCCCTATTTTTGCCACCCGAAAGTTTTATTCAGGTAAAATTTAGGAACAAAATTCCTCCTTAGCTCAGTTGGTTAGAGCATCTGACTGTTAATCAGAGGGTCG
>JAVHPL010000052.1:0-1003 GCA_036170555.1 Sediminibacterium sp.
AATTCATTTAAATAAGTTTCATTTAATGCTTTTGCTTTGTTAGCTAACCTTCTAATACTAATAGTGCCAAATCGAAGGTGTACACCCATTTTAGACGTACCATTTTCTAAACCAGGAAAGTCTCTATTGGTTGCATAGTTTTCTATGATTGCATCTTTTATCTCTTTGGTAGGAAACGCTTGATCCACCTCAATAAATCCCATAGATTTTAAAGATGGAATAAGAAAAGATTTTTGTTGATAGAAATTATGAAAATATTTTTCAGTATTAAATATAGCTAACTGCTCAGAGGCTAATGTAGCTTTCCATTTTCTAGCATACGGAGTAAATACAGTGTAGGGCTTACCATCGTCTTTAATTATTTCAGACTTTTCAAAAATCACTTGATCTTTGAATGTTTTCATAAGAATACCATGAGCCATAAACAATTGTTGCATACTTGCATCACGTTCTGTAGCATAGGGTTCGTAATCATGATTTAAAAAAACAGTATCTACTTGATACTTAGTTAATAATTTTTCAAATACTTCTGCTGGTTTACCATAATACACTTCTATACTAGAACCCAGTTTAATTAATGATGTTTGAATTTCTTGAATGGCTGCATAAATAAAGGCAACTCTACGATCTGATGTATCTTCTAACTTATCTAAAATATGTTGATCAAAAATAAAAATGGGTACTACTGGGTTCCCTGCACACAATGCATGATATAAACCTGCATTGTCTTGCAATCGAAGATCTCTCCTAAACCAAAACAAATTAATCTTAGTATTCATGAAGCAGTATTTAACATATTACAAGTAAGTAAGTAAATTGTTGCTCAGAGACTGCCAAATAAAAATCCCGTTCTGAACAAGCCAGAACGGGATTTAAGATTTTATTCATGTATTTATTCTACTTCGCGAACCCTGAATTCAACTCTTCTATTTTGAGATCTTCCTTTAGCCGTTTTATTATCTGCAATTGGAGACTCACTTCCATGTCCATTGGTTAATAATCT
>JAVHPL010000053.1:0-4837 GCA_036170555.1 Sediminibacterium sp.
TGCGGGCAGTAGGCCACGCCCTTGTTTTTGTACTCGGCTTCACCGGGCACGTTCATCCTCAACAAAAATTTAAATCTATTCATATTGCAGGAACAAATGGCAAAGGTTCTACCAGCCATATGTTAGCGGCTATTTTGCAAACAGCAGGTTATAAAACTGGCTTATATACCTCTCCACATTTATACGATTTTAGAGAACGAATTAAAGTAAATGGAACACTTTGCGAAGAATCTTTTGTTGTTTCTTTTACCCAAAAAATACAACCACTTATTGAAAAATTAGAGCCCTCGTTTTTTGAAATTACGGTAGCAATGGCTTTTGACTATTTTGCTCAAGAACAAGTGGATATTGCTGTTATAGAAGTTGGTTTGGGTGGAAGATTAGATAGCACCAATATTATACATCCATTGCTAAGTATTATCACCAATATAGGATGGGACCATATGAATTTATTAGGCAATTCATTAGAAGCAATTGCCAAAGAAAAAGCAGGTATTATTAAACCCAATATTCCCATTATAATTGGAGAAGTAATAGAAGCTACCAAACCCGTATTTGAAGAGGCTTCATTTCAATCTGTTCTAAGCTATGCACAAGAAAAAAGATATGTGCATGATTGGTTATTTGGAGATAATCTATTGCAGGTTACGGTTGTTGAAAAAGACAAAAATCAATATGAATCGTATACATTGGATTTACCAGGTTATTATCAAACAAAAAATTTGCTAACTGTATTAGAAGCTTGTTCTACATTAAATATACTTGGATGGAATCTTTCTCATCATACCATTCATAAAGCCTTACAACAAGTAAAAAAACTTACAGGGTTACATGGAAGATGGGAGTTATTGCACACTGCACCTAGGGTAATAGTAGATGTAGGTCATAATGTAGATGGGATAAAGGAAATTAACAAACAACTAGAATTAAGCAGCTACAAACAATTACATATTGTACTTGGCATGGTGAAGGATAAAGATATTCAAGCCGTTTTACACCAATTACCCAAGCATGCTAGGTATTATTTTACAAAAGCTTCTATCCCAAGAGCATTAGACGAAATTAAATTAATGGAATTAGCACTTGGGAATAATTTAATAGGACAAAGCTATATTGAGGTAAATGATGCCATACGTGCAGCAATGAAAAATGCAAAGCTGGATGATTTAATATTGATATGTGGTAGTGTGTTTTTAGTAGCAGAAGTGGATACCCATTTATTGGGTAACAAACCAGCCTAACTTGATAGCCGCAGCATACATAGCCCCTAATTGTGCGCCATGCGTAAATTCATGACCTAGTAATTTTTTTATAAATACTGCTTTGGGAATTATTACCAATTCAATATCTTCAAAAGCATCTAAAGCAGTTGATTTATTTTGAACAACATTTTTAGCTAAATAAAACCAGGCTTGATTATTTTCTAAAGGAGGATTGGGATTTATTGAATATAATAAAGAAACATCTTCCGATGAATACCCTGTTTCCTCTCGCATTTCTCTCATTGCCGCATTTGCAGGATCCTCCCCTTCATCTACCATACCACCGGGTAATTCAAGTGTAATAATACCTGCAGCATGCCTATATTGTTGCACCATAATAATTTCTTCGGCCTCAGTGACCATAAAAATATTACAAAAAGAAGGTACATGTACAATCATATAAGGAGATAGAACTCTTCCATCAGGAAGTTTACAAGTTTCCTCTGTTATTTGCATCCACTTTTGTTGATACACAATCGAAGATGACAATACTTCCCAACTTTTGATCATATTAATCATTTAAAAAATAACTAGTTTATTTAACTTCATAAGTGCATATACAATTGTACTGGTTTGCATAGATTGAATAAATTCTTGATTTTTAAACGCTTCAATAAAATCATCCCATTCATACAATTTTACTTCTATATCCTCATCCGCATCCAATATTGCGGAAGAATCGTATAATCCACCAGTTGCTAAAAACATTCTCATTACATTGGTATTGGTTGTAGGATTTGGGGATGTACTTCCTAAATATTCTATATGATCAAACCGATAACCAGTTTCTTCCAATAGTTCTCTACTCATTGCATCTTCTAAACTTTTATCGGCAGCATCTACACAACCACCTGGCAACTCTAATGCAACAACATCTAGCCCAGGCCTATATACTCTTTCAACAATTACTTTACCGTCTCTAGTAATAGCCAATGCGGTTGCATAGTCGGGGAAGCCATAAATATAAAAGGGTTCTATTAAATTACCATCACCCTTTTGGTAAACATTTTTTCGTACGTCGGCCCACTTATCTTTAATTAACTGTTCAGAAGCAACAAGCTTCCATTTTTTAGATTGATTCATTTCCAGTTTTTTTGTTCTCTTAAATGGGTAATATGGGCTACATGATGTTTACCATGCCAAGCATATAAGCCCAATAAAAACCATAAACTCATGTCTCTTTTAGATTCAGGATGATGAACCTCTCTTTGCCATTGTTCAGCTGTTAAATTTTTAATGGCTACATGCCAACGTTGATGCAAAGCATGCAATAAAGTAATGGAGATATTTACTGGCAGTTGTTTTACATCATCTAGTAAGGTCCATTCATTTTCTAAATATGGCTTGATTGTTGGCTTATTTTCAGTGAGCCCCAATTTAAATCGGCAATATGCATTCATATGACTATCTGCCAAATGATGTACTACTTCATGAACAGTCCATCCACCTTCTCTATAGGGAGTATGCAATTGGGCTTCATCTAAATTAAGTATTGCAAGTTCTACTTCTTGAGGCAAAAAATGAATATCTAATAACCATTTATTTTTTTGCTCTTCAGAAAATGGTTTTGGTTCAAATTTGCCAATAGGATATCTAGGATCTTTCATATTAATTTTCTGCTCTTAATTCATGACCAGTCATTTGAATAAAAACGTCTTCTAAATTTGCTTTTTTAACTTCTTTTGGCCTTTCAAATCCTGTTGCCACCAACTCATCTATTAATACATCTGGGGAATTGAGTGCAATAATATTTCCATTATCCATTATAGCAACACGATCGCACAATACTTCGGCCTCATCCATATAATGGGTAGTAATAATAACGGTAGTACCCCTATTACGAATTGATTTAATTAATTCCCATAAATTTCTGCGAGCTTGAGGATCTAATCCTGTAGTTGGCTCATCTAAAAAAATAATTTTAGGTTTATTAATGAGCGTTGTTGCAATAGAGAATCGTTGCTTTTGCCCCCCACTCATTTCCTTATATTTAGCATTTGCTTTATCCCTCAAATTAACTGTATCCAACAAAGCCATAGGATCAACATCTTCATTATATAATCCGGCAAACATGGAAATCAGTTCTAATAAATTCAAACTTGGATAATAACCAGATGTTTGTAATTGAACTCCAATTATTTTTTTTATTTCATTTGGTTCATCATCCAAGTTCATACCGTTTACAATAATTTGCCCACTAGTTTTTTGTCGAAGTGTTTCAATAATTTCAAGAGTAGTAGATTTACCAGCACCATTAGGGCCAAGTAAACCAAATATTTCTCCTTCCATTACATCAAAACTGATTCCTTTCACAGCATGAAAGTCATTGTATTTTTTATGCAGGTTTTTTATACTTATAATTACTTTCCCCATTTATTAAAATTTATATACTAATCCAGCAGATTGATTCCCAATTCCAACACCCAATTCGGTTCCATTGTATTGTTGATTGAATAAAGTTACGGCCATTAATAGTTTTTTTTGTGCACTAAGTGTAAAATACCCACCGGTAGCTGACACTACTAATCCTCCACCAAGTAAACTCCAACCCAATCCCTTGTTAGTAGACAATTGATTCACCCCAGCAATCATACCAAATAATCCTATAAAACTGGCTATTTGGCCAGTTATCTTATTGGCTTGGTGCCGATTGTAGAGTTGTATTAATTGTTGATTTCCTGTTCTAAAAAATAAATGCTTAAACTCATTACTTCCTCTAAAAATACTATCATTAAAAATTAGATTATTGGGTTTTGTTCCTATTACATAACTCATACCTTTAGAGTTTAATGGTTGTTGCGCCATACTTAGGCTGCAAATAAAGAAGAAAAACACAATCAGTATTTCAATTTTCATCATCAGTAATTATTTATGTCTTTTATAGTTACCCTAATTTTTTTTAGTCATATAATATAGAATAAGATACCCATTTATTCTATATTATTGATTGGCGCTTGTTACACTTTGTAATTCTTCCATCATTAATTTACTACCAATAAATAAAGGGGTTCGTTGGTGTAATGTGGTAGGTTCAATGTCTAATATTCGCTGAGTACCATCTGTAGCAACGCCTCCCGCAACTTCTAAAATAAATGCAAAAGGATTTGCTTCGTATAATAATCTTAGTTTGCCACCTGGTTTTTCGGTAGTGCCCGGGTACATGAATATTCCTCCTTTCATTAAATTCCGATGCACATCTGCAACCATACTGCCAATATATCGTTGAGTATATGGACCACCAGTTTCTTTGGTTTTACGTTGACATCCATCTATATATTTGCGTACTCCCTCATTGTATTGGAAAAAATTTCCATGGTTTACAGAATAAAATTTACCAGTAGGCGGACATTGAATATTAGGAAAACTAAGTGTAAACTCTCCTATGGAGGGGTCTAAAGTAAACCCATTTACACCTCTACGGGTGGCATAAACAAACATGGTACTGGAACCATAAATAACGTAACCAGCAGCCACCTGATTTTTGCCAGGCTGCAAAAAATCTTCTTTGGTACATGGCTTTCCAATTTCACTTACCCTTCTGTATACCCCAAAAATGGTTCCTATGGAAACATTTA
>JAVHPL010000054.1:0-4816 GCA_036170555.1 Sediminibacterium sp.
CGCGAAACTTCTATACGTTGTAAAGAAGCCCCATCACGATAACCCCCCGCCATTAATACCAAGTCTTGCACACGAATATTATCGGCAAAAACAAAACTACCCGGTTTATTTACTTCTCCATTAATGGTAACTATATAATTTTCACGCAGGTCATTAATACGATAAATATAAATAGAATCATCGCGCTGCAACTGAAGCGAAAAAGTATTGTTCAGTACATCACTAATAGAAAAGTGAATAAACTCCTGAGAAAAATCGGGTTTAAGCCTACGAAGTAAAGCCCTTTGCAGGTAAGCATCTTCACGAGGTTTGCCCGCAACTAATACAGATTGTAAAGAAGGATATTCTTGTAAGCCATAAGCCCCAGGATAATACACAGCCCCATTAATACTAATGCGGTTAGCCACTTGCGAAGCCAAGCGATCTACGGTAATAGAATCTCCGTTTACCAATGTAAAACTAGCTAAACTACCCGCTTTAATGGTAAGCAATTCTTTGTTACTAGTACCATTTCTAAGTACCCGAATATTTTCTTTAAACGCCATATCGGCAAATCCACCAGCAAAGGCAATGAGTTGGGCAGCCGTTTCGTTGGGTTTTAAATCGAACAGTGCAGGCTTTTTAACTGCTCCTTTTAAGGCAACACGTGTAGTGTACGGATTTACACGTATCACGTCTCCGTCTTGCAAAATTTTATTTTTAGTAAGATCCGATTTAAATAAAAAATCGTACAGATCAAATACCACTAAGTTTTTTCCATTGCGCACTAAATCTATTTGGCGAAAAGAGCCAATGGCATTAGGGCCACCCGAAGCATAGAGGGCATTCATTAGGGTAGACAGAGAAGAAAGTTCATAATTGCCGGGGCGTTTAATTTCACCAATTAGGGTAACTTGAATACTACGAAGTTGGCCAAGCGTAACTTGAATTTGAACAGCACCAGATACTAAACCAGGATAAATAGAACTCAAGGATTTTTTTAATTTAATACGGGCTTCTTCTATGCTGAGGCCCGCCACTTTAATGGGGCCCAGGTTAGGATAGCGAATATCCCCATCTGCACTCACACGCAATCTTTTGGTTATATCCGAAACACCGAAAATATCAATCACCAGTTGGTCATTGATCCCAATTAAATAATTTTGAGGAGTAGCAATTTGCAGGTTGGGTTGAAAGCTAAGATCTTGATTAAAAAAAATTTCCCAGCCAAAGGGCTTTAACCCAGTAGAAGTATCAGTGGCATATTTAAAAGGGCTACTAACATAATTCGAACCCATTTTGGGGTTATATCGTTTTTCATCGGGATCAGAAGCATTACGAACAGACCCATTTATCTCTTTCATGGTAGAGGGATCAATCAGCGCCAAGCGTTTTTTGAGAAGGGCAATTTGATCGGAACTAAGACCTTTTTCACGGGCTTTCATTTCCATTTCGGTTTCGGAAAGCCCCATTAATTGGTATTGACTCATCAGCACAATAATTTGCTGATCGGTTAAATTATCAATACTAACCGGTAGGTTTTGAGCAGCAGCACCCAGTTGAAATAAACAACATAATAATAGTATAAAACTAGAAAGTTTCTTCATAGTTAGTGAATATAAGGCCAATAATTTAGTGATCCTACAAGAAGGTTTATTCAACCAATGGTTCAGCGGATAAAATTAGGCCTTTTAAAAAAGTAAATCAAGGAAATCTGAGCGCGGGCATTGTTCCGATCACTATCGGGGGCAGGTTGGGAAAAAACATTGCTGAGTTTAACCCAACGATAGTTGAGGGCGCTGGTGTATTGATAGGAACCACTCAATAACCAATTGCCCAAATTCCATTGAAGGTTGAGGGCAAGGTTGAGGTGGGTATAATAACGATCGGCATAACCATTACCAAGGGTACCAGATAAATAATTGTAAATGGCAAAATCGTTGTTAAAAGCAATACGATCGGCGGCAATACCTATTTTTTTAAGCCCCTTGATCCAAGCAAATTCAATATGAACACTATTGCTGCCCGGGCCAATAGAAGCGCCCATTACCTGACCCCAGTTGCTATACCCTTGGGTAATATAGGGATGGGTGTACCAAGAATTGGTTTTGGGAGTAGAGTAAATAGCAGTAGAATCAAAAATAAGACGGGCATCGGGTAATTGCAATTGAGTAAGTTCGGCACTAAGCCAAAAAGTACCCCCACTAAAAACACCCCTGCCCATGGTGTTAGCAGAAGCAAATCCTTTTCTAAAGCCAATGGTATAGCCCGTAGGAATGGTATCACCAAAAACATTGATGGGATTAGCAAAGCGATTGGCACGGCCATATTCGGCATATATTTCGGCCAATTCTTTGGGCATTTTATAGCGCATAAATAAAGCCCCTAAATTAGCAGTAGCCTGTTTATTTTCGTAAGACTTTACAATATCAGCAGATTGAATATTGGTAGAATCGGTATAAAAATAGCTAGCACCAGTAGCACCAAAAAAAAGATTATGGAGCCCCTTGGGGGAGAAACTCAAAAAATAACCCGCAATACGCCTTTCGGAATTAGATTTATTGGCAATACCACCCGCCCATATTGTGCGCATGATTTTATTGTCTTCGGGCTCATTGGGGCTGTTTTGTAAACTGCCGTAGATTAGTTCAAATTCCAGTTTACCCCAACGGGTATCAATAGGTTTGATAGATTGAATAGTAGCGTGTAAAAACCCAGGCGCGTTATTGGTAAGCACCAAACTATTTTTGCGAGCAGGACCCCACCAAGTATTTTCGGTAGAAATGCCCATGCTAAGCAGTTTGGTATTGTAACGAATGCTAGATTGACCGGGGAAAAATTGGGAGATAGGGTTAAGGCCAAACTGGCTAAGATTATCTAATTTATTTAGTTGGTACATAAAGTACCTAGAAATAAAATTATTGTCGGTAGGATTGCCGTTAAAAGGTTCAGGAGCAGTATTAACCGCTTGAACCATTTCGGGCTGTAATAGAATACTCAGGTTTTTATATTGAAATAAAACGCCCACACTAAAGCGATGTTGCGCACCAACCGCAGGAAAAAAAGAACCATCATTGGCACTGATGGCTAAGGAACTATTGTATTGCTGTTGGTAGGAAGCCTGCAACAAAGTAAAATGAGGCTTTGTTTTTTTTGAAAGTTGATTAAGCCAAAAGATGCTGCTAGACCGTTTAGCAAAAGAAAAATGATTGGAATTACTAGAATCGCTGATTTGATCTAAGCGCTGATAATCTAATAAATCAATATCCGATTGAAGAGATTGAGCCAGCAAGCAAGTACCATATAGCATGATAATGAATACAATAAAGAACCGTTTCACTTTATTTATTACTGCTACATTAAACAATACAAACATTTTTAATTTTTTTACCACGTAAATAGGGTACTTACATTTTAATCTGCTAATAAAGGCAACTCTTTGAATACTTTAAGTAATGCAATTGTTTCTGCCCTCATTTTGGTTTTAATAAAATTTTTCATATCAGCATTTACCATTTCCCCTAATCCATTTAATAATTTGCTATCAGATAATTTTTCTAAAAAATCAATACAATCTTGTATATATTCAGATAATTTTTTCTCCGTACTAAGTTCAACTATTTGCTGATTGATTTTAGTTTGATGTTGCAAAAAAAACCAGCAATCAAATAAGTCTCTATTTGTAAAACTAGCCCTATTTAAAAGCGCACAGAGTTTGTGAGCAAACATATCAGGAGCAGTCATCACTTTTATACTGATACCTAATAAATTTTTAATTTCGTAATGATTGGGAAAATCTCTGGTAGAAATTTCTATTTTTAATTTTCTTTCTCCTTCACCATAATCTAATACAATGATTAATTCAAAATGCTTCATTGCTTCATCTTGTATCTTTCCATATTTAGCTGCAATAGCACGTACTTTTTCAAACACAAAATTTCGCTTTCCCACGTTAATAAGGTGAAAATCTAAATCAACAGAAAAACGAGGCAGCTCATAAAAAAATAACAATGCTGTGCCACCTTTAAAACCAAGTAACCCCCCTAATTCAATATCTTCATAAATATCTTTTAGTATTCTTACTAGGTAACTTTTATGAAGATTGGCATTTATCATTTACCAAGTATTTTATTTACAGTTTGAACCATTTTTTTTGAATGATAGATAGGCAATAAATCAGCAACTAATTTTTTATCAATGGTATTCAATGAGTCAAAATAAGTTTCACCATTCAAATACAATAAGTCTAAAAAAGCCCTCTCTTTGGTAGCAATGTTTAATTCATTGGAATTAATCAAGATACCACGGGTATTTAAGAGTATGGAGTTTTTTAATTTTCTATACTTAATTTCTCTGCCCAGCATGTTTACCGATCTACTTAAATAGCTAATGACTGTAATTGTATTATCGTATTGAAAAATAATTCCTTCTTTTTGAAGTACATATTCTAATGAAATGTAAGAGGGGGTATATAAAGTACAAGCCAATGCGGCAAATTCAAAAGTTGTTTTTGTATACAATCCCTTTCTAGGGCTTAATAAATTGCCTTTACCAATTTGATAATGTATTTTTTTTGCTAAAGCAATAGCATCAAATTCTCCAGTAATCAAAGCAATGTCGGCCAAACCAAAAACAGTCTTTTTGGTTTGGTATAATTTTAATAACCAGTCATTATTAACATTTAATGAACTCATTATACGAAATTATAGTATATTTAGTTCCCCATCAAAAGAAATAGCTGGCTTTGAGCTGCAAGAATACATTCAACGCATTGCCTTTTTCCCAACCATAATTTTTAGAATTCACCAATTGCATTTCTCCATTGAGGAGAAATTGA
>JAVHPL010000055.1:0-4748 GCA_036170555.1 Sediminibacterium sp.
AAAAAAAGTAAGTTTATATAACTCAGGAGAAAAAGAAATTGTATTCAAAAACCATGCAGGTACTATTAAAAATGTAGTGATTTGCCCATCTGATAGAAAAATTCACAATACCAATTGGGACTTTGACCTATATGCTTCTCCCGATTATACATTTAAAACTGTTACAAATAATCATGCTACCCAACAATTCATGAATAGAAAAGACAGCAGTGAAAAAGCTAGAATAGGATTTAGTGCAGGATTTAGAATTGTAAAACCAATTAATGATCATTTTTCCATTAAAACTGGTTTAAATTATACCCAAATTAATGAAGCATTTACGTATAAAACAGAAAATGAACTTAAAACAACTACCGTTATCACCGTACGTAATATAACATTGGCCAATGGCACAACAATAGTTGTGAGTGACACCAGCATACTTCAGCAACTTGGCTTTAAAACAAATACGGTGAAGAATAGGTATAAAAGCATCGACATACCTATTTTATTAGGTTATCAATTTGGCAACGACAACTTACACGTTGGAATCAATGCGGGCTTAATGGTAAATGTAAGTGCTTGGTACAAAGGAGTATTTTTAGATACCGCATTAACAGCAACTACCATTACCAAAGAGAATAATGTTGTATATAAAAACAATATAGGGCTGGGGATTTATACAGGCATCAGTATAACCAAACGTATCAATTACAATACGTTAATTTTTGCAGAACCTTACTTAAGATACAATTTATCTAATATGACTACTCCTCAATCAATATACAATCAACGAATGTCTATTGGCGGCTTAGCTATTGGATTGAAATTTAATTTAAACAATCAATAGGCAACAGTAATAAGTTTAAAAGTATCTAAACAAATAGTATAAAGATCAATGAATAGCAAAAAAATTATATTAGCCATTATTTTTATTACAAGCCTTGTAGCCTGCAATAAAGATATGTCTGATCATTTTGCCATTTATCCAAATAACCCAATGAATGATACGGTTTGGGCTAGAAATCAACCTAGCAATGGAGCTATCTATTCTATCTTCGATTCAACAGCACCTCAACGATTTGTAGATTCCTTTAATATTTCTAGTGGCGATACTTTACGTTTTTCTAAAAATGTAGAAATCATTTTTCCTGCCAATGCATTCATTGCCCCCAATGGACTTACACTAAGTGGGAATATTAAAATAGAATTATTAATGCTATTAAGTAAAGGAGATATGATTAAAGCAAGTAAAACAAGCTCTAATTATACTTCTATTTTTGAATCGGCTGGTTCCTTTTTTATTAAAGCGAGTAAGGATAACCAAGAACTTTCTCTTGCACCGTATATAAGTATAACCATTCGATATTTAGATCCTGATGATAATCCACAAACAGCACTATCTGTTTTTACAGGAAAAGAAAGCCATCAATATCCTAACTGGATGTATGATGTAGATTTTACTTGGATAAAAGCAATAGATGGTTCTTCCATTAATACTTGGTATAAAAATGGACCAAGCCCTAATAAGGGATATGAAATTATTTCAAAAAAATTAAGGTGGATTTGTGCAGGAAAAATAATAGATACTTCAATTGCAAAAGCCAAAATATCACTCATTTTGCCACCCAATTACACCAATAAAAATACAGTGGCTTTTGCTGTATTTGAGGATAGTAAAACGGTGGTACAATTAAATGCCGATTTTTTTTCTCGTTCATTTTCTGCAAAAAATTTTCCAACACAGAAAAAAATGACTTTTATTACCATTACGCAAATAGGTAAATCATATTACTGGGGAAATCGTTCGATAGATGGTATTGGAAGTACTGGAATTTATACTATACATCCCGAAAAAAAATCATTAGCCTTTATATTGGATTATTTAAACAAGCTTTAGAGCATCATGTAAATTGGCAAACTCAAAGTTGTAATACAATACCATTTCTTTAAATAAAACTTTACGCTTTCATTCTTACTTTCTTAATATGCAGTGCCCAATAGGCCCACACTAAACTTAGTAACATAAAAATAGCACCCAATAAAAAAGAAATACCAGGAAAATAAATGGGCGCATGAGAACTTGTAAAATAAGCAAAAATATTGGTCATCATTAGTGGCCCAATAATAGAAGTAGCACTCATTAAACTGGTTAATGCTCCTTGCAACTCACCTTGTTCGTTGGGTGGCACATTACCAGATATGATAGATTGAAGTGCAGGCCCAGCAATACCACCCAAACAATAGGGTATTACAAACACAAACATCATCCAACTTTCCCAAGCAAATGCAAAAAGTAATAAGCCCAATGTGTATAATGCCAATCCTAAGTAAACACTTTTTTCATTTCCTATTTTTGGATTCACCACTCTAACCAGTCCTCCTTGAACACCGCCTACTAATAGCCCTACCAATGCCAAAGAAATACCAATCATTTTAGGAGACCATTTAAATTTTTCAATATTAAAAAAACTCCAATTGCTTTGAACAGCATGAGAAGCTAAATAGATCATGACCAATGAAACTACCAATCCTGATACAGCAGGATATTTCTTTAACTGAAGCAAGGAACCCAAGGGGTTTGCCCTTTTTAACTCAAAAGGCCTTCTATGTAATTTATCTAAAGATTCTGGTAATATAAAATAGCCATAAATCCAATTGGTTAATGCCAAACCTGCTGCTACAAAAAAAGGAATTCTTGGGCCTAGCTCACCTAATAAACCGCCCAACATTGGGCCAATTACAAAACCTAAACCAAATGCGGCACCAATCATTCCAAAATTTTGGGCTCTATTTTCAGGTGTACTAATATCTGCAATATAAGCAGCAGCCGTGGTAAAACTAGCCCCTGTAATTCCTGAAATGCATCTTCCTACAAAAAGCCAACCAATAGAAGGTGCAAAACATAAAAAAAGATAATCAATTCCAAATCCAAATACAGAGAACAACAATACAGGTCTTCTGCCATATTGATCACTTAAATTTCCCAATACGGGTGCAAATAAAAATTGCATAATTGCATAAGCGAAAGTAAGCCAACCACCATATTGTGAAGCTAAGCTTACACTGCTATTTCCCAAGAGTTCTTCAATCAATTTTGGCATTACAGGAATAATGATTCCAAAACCAATTACATCAATTAATAGTGTGATAAAGATAAACCCAATTGCCGCCTTTTTCCCCTTAGCCATAAAGAAATCATTTAAAGTGATACAAAGATTCTTATTTTATCAGTAATACATTAAACTGATTCTCTTTGCACTCCAGGAATTTCTAAAACTAAGTTTGCTCCATAACAACCTGCGGGAGTTTGATACCCTATTTTAAAATTTCCTTCTAAAACTTTTTTAGTAATAATCAAACTGCTATTTGCAGTTAAAGTATATCCTTCAGGACCAGTTAGCCTAGCCGTTTTTTGATCCCCGTTGACATTGTTTACTTCTCCCCAAACCATACATTTGGCCTTTGCTCTTGCTGCATCATCAGGCCCTGCTGGCTTTAGATTGATTTTATTTTTATACCTATTCCGTACAAAAGGTGTACGCAAAATCCAATTATATAAACCCTGCCATTTTAAAAGAGAGAATGTTTTGGGAGAAGCCATGGTATAGGTTTCTATATTGGGAATACCTGTTGTAGTGTATGCAGTTGAAATATCGCCCCAAGGGATACTCATAACAAATAATTTTTTTAACCCAAAATTTACCCAAAAGCCCTTGTGCCCCAATGGTTTTTTAATAATTTTCCCATTTTCTCTAACTGCACCACCCTCCCCCATCCCTTCTGCCATGGTTGTAGCTGTTCCATGAGAAAGTCTTCCTCCTATAGTTGCAAATGCTAATTTCAAATGCGTTGCATTGGGCATTTGATCATGTAAAAATTTTGCAATGCAATCGGTAGGAACCACATCAAACCCAACCCCTGGCATTACCATTATATTGCTTTGTATGGCTATGTCGTTGAATCGTTTTGCCATTTCAAAAACAGTAATTTCACCTGTTATATCTAAATAATGTGTATGGGCTTCTATACAGGCTTTCAACATTTTTTCAGCCGTAAATTTAAAAGGTCCTGCAGCATGAAGCACCACAGAAAATTTACGAATACATGATACCAATTGATGATGATTATTTAAATCAACAACCTCATACTCAAGTTTTAGTTCAGCAGCCAAGGATTGAATAGACTGTTCATTCCTTCCCGCAAGCACAGGCACTAATTGATATACACTAGCTAATTGAGCAATGAGCTTTCCGGTATAGCCATTGGCACCATAAAGAAGGAACTGGTTATTTTGCATACTGAAAAGTACAAAAAAAGGGGCAGTAAAAACCACCCCTTTAAAAAATCAACTAAAAAACAACTTAATTTATAAACACTACTTACTTTACTAACGTAATCAATCCCAGGTCTACTTCTTTTGTAGTGTTGAGCACTACGCCTGTTATTGTTTGAGGAGTATATCCATTTGAGGCATTTATATAAACAGTATATGTTCCATCTTTTAATCCACGAAGTTTAAATTTACCATCATGATTGGGTAATGCATACGCTGTGTCTGTACTATTGAACACAGTAACAATAGGGCGTGCTGCCATTGGGGTAACTTTACCATACAAACTAGCCGTTCCTTTGATAGTGAAAAATGAAAAGAAAGGTCGAAGATAATATTGTCCATTTCTTTCTTTAACAATTGAATTTGCAATATTAAAATCTAACCAAAGACGTGACTTGCGTGGCAGGTATTCGTCCCACTCATGACCTTTTAA
>JAVHPL010000056.1:0-10686 GCA_036170555.1 Sediminibacterium sp.
AAATTTAATAGAGTTGAATGATGCGAATTTTCTCGCTTGCGCATCTAAAAGACTTTTTTTGTTTTTCCTGTGCAATGCCAATTCCAGTATCTTCTATTCTTGTAAGGATTGTAATAGTATGATCGGTTTTTTCAACCACTTTCAATGCTAATAATACATATCCCTTTCTTGTAAACTTAATGGCATTGTGTACAAGGTTTCCAAGTATTTGACTGGTTCTAGTAGGATCGCCCAAAATAGGGCTATCTATATCATCATCAATACTTAATCTTAACTCAATATTTTTATCCTGTGCTGTATTTTTTAAACCACTAACTATATTTTTAGCAATGCTTCTAATGTCCATTTCAATAGATTCAAAAGAAACCTTTCCTGCTTCTATTTTATTATAGTCTAAAATATCATTTACAATATTGAGTAAATTATTAGCAGAAAAAAGCAATACATCTAGTTGTTCTTTTTGATCTGCACTAGGGTTATCCCTAAGCATCAAATGCGTCATGCCTAAAATAGAGTTCAACGGTGTTCTTATTTCATGACTCATGGTAGACAAAAATTCATTTTTTGCCACCAAACCTTGCTCTGCTTGCTTTTTAGCTTCATTAAGCATATAGGCAAATCGGAATGATAAAATTAATGATTGCAAAAAGAAGAAGGCAGTGTATCCTATAAATAGTAAATATCTAGGTGGATTAACAATTCCAAAATATTCTAAATTAATTAAAACAGCAATAAAAAATAAAACGCCCGTACTTCCTAAAGCATATTGGGCACCCAATTGTTTATGTTGATACGCCCTATAATAAATATAAAAAGTATGGGCAATAACCAAAAACATAATGAGTAAAAACGGCGAAATAAGTTTAGTGAATATAGCTGGTGGAAATAGCACTACAATAGAAGAAACCATAATGCCTGCCCATAATTCAATTTTAAAAATATGTTTATTGGTTTCATGTGGGTATAGCAATTTGGTATAGTTAATAAAGAAAATAATACTCAAGAACAAGGAAAGATATTCTAGGTGTACCCCAAGCCACCAAGGCATTTCGGGAAATAAACTATGTAACACATAGTTTTTAGAACCAATAATTCTATAACTATACGCAATACAAAACAAGGAGAAAAATAAAATGACCTTATCGTGTTTACCAAATAAAAATAGGCCAATGAAAAATAAGCCACCCATAAATAAACAGCCTGTAAGCAAAAGATCAAATCCGGTTTCTGTGTTGTTGCTTAAGAATAATTTTTCTTTATCTCCAATTACTAATTGTTTATAAGGCCCTCCTTTTGAATGATGAAAATTAGCAACCTGTAATAAAATATCTAGGGTATCACTAATAGGAAGTACCTCAATTCTTTCTATCCATTTTGGTGTAGTAGTAGCTTTACTGGTTCCTACTATTCCTGCAGAAGCAAATAATTTTCCGTTAATAAATAATTGATATGCACAATAAGTATCTGGTATTTTAATGGCTAAAGGAGCTTTATTTTTTTGCAACAATAGTACACGTAATTGATAAGTTGCATATCCAATAGAAGAAAGTGCTTTACCATTTACTTGCGTATTTTCCCAAAGGGCAGGAAATGGTGTATATGCAGTGCGTGTTTTTGTTTGGGTTGATGGTGTAATTAATTGCTCCCAATACAATTCCCACATACCGTCTAAAGCAGTTTCCTGTTCATTGAGATTGATGGATCTTACATCGAGTAAACCATTTTTTGCAGTTGGTTTTGCAATAGAATCATTTGCCTGTAACGTAGTAAAAATAAAATATCCAAATAGGAGTAGAAGTAATTTAAGGCGGTATGTAATCGACTGCTGAAACATATTGATCACAACGATATTGGATACTAAATTTAATGTAAAATAGTATACACTTACCTATATACATAAAAAAAAGGGGCTATCCCTTTTGAGACAGCCCCTTTTTAAATTAAAATCTATTTATTATTTCTTTGTTTCTAGCAATTTAAAGAACTGATCTAGTTGAGGTAGAATTACAATTCTTGTTCTACGATTGGCGGCTCTTCCTTCCTCACTGCTGTTATCTGCAATAGGTACATATTGTCCTCTTCCTGCAGCAGTCATTCTTTTTGGATCTAATCCGTAGGTATCTTGTAGTATTCTCACTACAGTTGTTGCACGTTTCACACTTAAATCCCAGTTATCACTAACGGCACCACCACGAATAGGAATAGAGTCGGTATGACCTTCTACTTGAAACTCAATATCGGGCTGAGCATTTAATACTTTTGCTACTTTACCTAACACTTCTTTAGCACGTGGAGTAACATCGTAGCTACCACTTTTAAACAATAGCTTATCCGAAATATCTACATAAACAACACCTTTATCTACCTTTATGTTGATGTCTTTATCATCTAAATTGCCAATTGCACCTTTCAAATTCATTACCAAGGCCATATTCAGTGAATCTTTACGTGCAATAGAACCTTGTAAATCTTTGATGTAAATATCTTTTGCACCAATATTGTCTAAAGACTTTCTAATACTTTCTGCTTGTGAACCAGTAACAACAGATAAATCTTTTAATTGATTTAATACCGTATTGTTATTTTGTTTAAGATAATCTAACTGGTTGTTTAGAGTAGCTATTTGAGATTCAAGCGCGGTTTTTAGGGTTGCCAGCTTCTCTTTATCGGTATTTGTTTTACTTACTTCATCTTGAAGTGCCCTGTATTTGCCCTGAAGTTCTGCATACGCGCCATTTAATTCGGCATATTTAGCTTCTGATTGTTTTAATTGTTTAGGACTAACACAAGAAAATAGTGCAAAAGAAATAATTGCAACTACTGAGAACATTTTAATATTCATAGTTTATTGGGGTTTGTTTAAACTTTATTAATGAACGATTGTACCAACCAAAAATTGTGTAACCATTACAAAGGTCAAAACTAATTTCAACATTTCAAAACAAATGTTAAAATCACTTTATACAAAAGAAACGGTATGTTGAAGATTGTACCAGGCAGTGTAATATGGTTGAAATAAATCATCTATTGCTTTACGTTTTATTTTTAGCGTAGGCGTTAAAATACCATTGTCTATTGTCCACTCTTCATGCACAATAATCATTTTGGCTATTTGTTCATGGTGTTCTAATTGATCATTAATTTTTTTTAATAAATCACTTAAATGATTTAAAATAGACGGTTTTTCTATTACCAAGGCTTTTTCAGATAAGGTACATAATAATATGGGTGCAGGCATTCCAGAGCCAACCACACAGGCCTGGGATACATAAGGATGTGTTAGAACTTTAGATTCTATTGGTGCAGGCATTACATATTTTCCTTTGCTGGTTTTAAATTGATCTTTAATTCTTCCTGTGATGGTTAAATAACCTTCAGAATCTATAGCGCCCTCATCTCCTGTTTTAAGCCATTCACCTTCAAACATGGATGCGGTTAATTCAGGCTCTTTATAATAGCCTATCATATTGGCTTCACTTTTTACCAGTACCTCATTTTGTACACCTAGTTTTACTTCCACTCCAGGATAGCTTTGCCCTACCGTTCCAAAACGTACACAATCTTTTCTGTTCACATGAGAAAGAGCTGAATTTTCTGTCATTCCGTATGCTTCTTGAATGGTAATACCTAATTTATGAAACCACTCTAATACTAATTGATTAATGGGGGAAGCACCTGTGTAAATATGTTTACAACGTGCAAAGCCTAGTTTTTTTATAATGGCTTTTTTTATAATTTTTGAAATAAATGGAATAGTCAGTAGTATAGATAATTTTTTCTGGGGCATTTTCTTTAAAATTTCTTCACGCATTTTTTCCCAAATACGGGGAACTGCTAAAAAAATAGTGGGTTGAGTAAATTGTAAATTTCTAGAAAATGTGTCCATGGATTCAACAAAATAAACCGTGCTGCCAGTAAAAATAGTACCACACTCTACTAGCATTCTTTCTGCAACATGGCAAAGGGGTAGGTAAGAAAAAAATATTTCGTTTTGTAAAGGAGGATTGCTTTTCAAGAAGGAGTATACGGCAAAAGACATGCTATGAAAACTGTGCATCACGCCTTTTGGATGTCCTGTAGTTCCAGATGTATATACAATGCAACTTAAATTATAGGCGTTTATATTGGGTGTTCCTTGAAGTGGATTAATGGTTTTTACAAGCTCATTCCAGTTTAAACAACCCTCATTAAAATAAAATGGAAAACTCACCTGAATCAATTCATTAGGAATTCCCTTTCTTATAGCAAGTGGATTGTCTAATTTTCCAATAAAAATACATTTCGCTTCACTATGTATTAATATTTCTTGAATAGATATTGCTGTAATATTTGGATAAATTGGTACCGATACCATACCAGCCATTGCAATAGCTAAATCTGCCATGATCCAATGCGCGCAGTTTTTACTTAAGATGGCTACTTTATCTCCTTTATTTAATTTACTTTGTTGCAAATAAGTAGCCATACTTCTTATTTCCTTACCAGCTTGCTCCCAAGTAAAATTTTGATAAACACCTGCTACTGGCTCACTTAAAAACAAAGAATGGGGTTTTTCGGCCTCAAACTGGCAAAACTTATTTACAATAGTTGGATATTGATTATGCATGCGCTAATGTTGGGGGTTTTAGATCTAAATGTTTTAACCCAAACGAGGGAATTTTTCCATCCATTTGGGCAAAAAAATGAATAAAATAGGCAAAGTCTGCTTCCATATTGCCCGTTGTTATGAAAGGCTTTGAAAATACAATTTGTTTTCTTCCAAAATCTAATCCAGCCAAAACAATTGGTACACCTGCATGATGGGCAATATGATAAAATCCTGTTCTTAGTTTATCTACTTTTTTGCGGGTACCTTCTGGCGATAATGCAAGTACAAAAGAATCGCTTACATTAAATTTAGCTACTACTTGATCTACTACATTATTATTACTAAAACGGTCTACGGGAAAGCCCCCCATTTTTCTAAAAAAGAAACCAAAGGGGCCATTGAATAATTCGGCCTTACCTAAAAATTTTAAATGGTATAATTTAAGCTTACTTCTAACCGCTAAGCCCACAACAAAGTCCCAAGCGCTGGTATGTGGACCTACCGCTATCACACACTTCTTTAAGTGATAGGGAAATTCATCACGAATAGTCCATCCCTGCCATTGCAAAAATAAATTCCAGCAAATACGCATAGCAATCGGTTGATCAAGATCAAGATAGTAAAAATATGCTATGCTTCATATTTTGATAATCTAGAAAATGAATAAATAAGCAATTTTCTAATTTATTTGAACGTTTTAATAAAAAAATTGCTCATGAGTTCTTTCAGAAGTTTTATTGGTTCGGAATTAATGTCTATTCGGCAACATATTTCGGCACTAAGGAATATGATTCCAGGAACGGTGCAATTAAAACCGAAGGAGAGAAGAAGCATGTTTAAGCTTAATACGAAACGTACAGAATTTGTAAGCAGGGCTATTCAATTTATGCGCAGAAGCCCCAATACAGTGCCACCCTATGTAGATGTAAGCCATTGCAATAATTACCTTCATTTGTATGAGCAGTATACCGAATTAATTGTAGAAGTAGAGCAAATTCGTGCAAAATTAGAAGACGCTAAGCTGATTATTGGAAATGAGGTTCTGCAACAGTGCAGGGCTTATTTTCAACATGCAAAGTCTGCTTCGGCCTCTGGAATAACCGATTTTACTAAAATTTGTGATGATTTAAACCCTCATTACGCTGTTGGACGAAACAGCAAAAAAACAATTGTAGCTATTGTTTAAAATAAAGAATAAAATTAGCCCCCTTATCTACTTCACTTTCTACTTCAATTTTTCCTCCAAAAGCTTTCAACTGTGTTTGGATGAGATATAATCCAACACCCTTACTATCATTATTATGATGAAATGTTTGAAATAATTTAAATATTTTATCCTTGTTTTTCACCAGATCTATTCCTGAACCATTGTCTTTAAATTGCATGACTACATGGTTTAATTCAATCCTTGAATTTATTTCAATTATTAATGGCCTATGGGGAGATTTGTATTTGATAGCATTGCTGATTAAATTGGTAAAAATACTTTCTAAATACTCTTTATTGAACGATACCATACTAGCACCAGAAAAATCAACTATAAATTGAACGTTTAATTCATTTAAAATAACCGAAAATGAGTGTAGTGTTTTATTTAAAGTATCTAAAAATGAAATGGATGTAGGCTCTGCAACTTTTTTTTCTTTTAGAACTAAAATTTGTAAAAGATCATTGATAGAATCATTTAGTTGTTTGGTAGATTTTTCAAAAGATTGTAGTAAACTTTTATTTTCTTCATTTTTAATTTCATCCCAATCAAATAATTTTATCAATGCCATTAAATTCGTAACTGGTGCTCTAAGGTTATGTGAAGTGATATATGAAAACTGTTTTAAATCTTTATTGTTTTCTACCAATTCATTAATTAATTTATTTTTTTCTACTTCTTGTTTTTTTCTTTCAGTAATATCTTTTTGTATAGAAATCCAATGAGTATACCATCCATTTTCATTTTTTACAGGAACAACTGTAAAATTAACCCAAAAGGTTTCTCCATTTTTTTTGTAATTGAGGATTTCTGTTTCACATGCTTCCCAATTCATTAAATGTTTTTTTAATCGTTTCAATTCTTCTCGGTCAGTTGCTGGTCCCTGTAATATTCTGGGGCTTTGGCCTATCACTTCAGCTTTTGAATAAAGGGTCATTTTTTCAAAAGCCTCATTTGCGTACACAATTCTAGGGCCTGGTTGATCTAATGGCTCTGCTTCTGTAATGATAACAACGTCATTGGTATTAGTGATAACCGATTCAAGTAATTTTAATTGATTTTCCCGTTCTACTTTCTCCGTTATATCTCTACCAATTGCATATCTAAATTTTGTAGTAGCATCAATAGTAGCTGACCAAGACATATCAACTAATTGCCCATTTTTATGCCGATATGTATTTTCAAAATTAATAATTTCGGCACCTTGTTTTATTTTTTCAATAATATCTAGTGTTTTGTTCAGATCTGCTGGAATAACTAAATCGGTATTTTTTTTACCCAATAATTCATCTACCGAATACCCCCATATTTTTTCAACCGCTTTGTTTAATTGAATAAATTCTCCATGGTCATTCACCACACTAATGATGTCTAATGATGCATCTAAAATTTTAGTTATATCATTATACGATTTAGAAATATGAGTTAGGACTTTAATGGTTTTAGCAACCAATTCTTCTTGAATATCTTCATCGAAAAAATTAGCAGAGTAAACAGAAACCGGAAATGAAGCTTTGTATTTATGAATTGCCAGTAATATTTCCTCAGCTTTATTATTTTTGGCTGTTGTTTCAATTAACCTGGTTAGTGCTGCTGTTGAATTATTAAATAAATCAGATCTATTTAGCCCAATAAATTCTTGGCTGGAATATCCAAAAATTTCACTGGCAATATTGTTTGCATATATAATAGTACCATCTTGTTTTAATAAAAGCAGGCCATCAGGAATTGTATTTAATAAAGCAGCATACCTATTGGTATTTAGCTCAAAGCTTGTATTTGAAACCATAATTTTCTCTTGGATATTAGACCACTTACAATTTACTCATTTTTAATTGTTTCTTTGCATAAAATATGTCATGCCTGAGTCAAAAAAAAATAAATTAATTATCATCACGGCTCCATCTGGGGCAGGTAAAACTTCTATTACACAGTATCTGCTAAAAAAATATCCATTATTAGCTTTCTCTGTATCTGCTGCAACAAGAAAACCTAGAGCAGGTGAAATAGATGGTGTGCAATATCATTTTATGTCGGAGGCAGAATTTCGTTCTAAAATTGAAGCCAATGCTTTTGTTGAATGGGAAATGGTTTATGAAGGTAATTATTATGGAACCTTACAATCTGAACTTGAAAATAGTTGGAAATTGGGTAAAACCCCTGTTTTGGATATTGATGTTAAAGGCGCTATACATATTCAACAGCAATTTGGCGCTAATTGTCTTTCTATTTTCATTGAACCTCCATCTGTAAATGAGTTGAAAAAAAGACTTGAAAGCCGTGGTTCGGAAACAAAGGAAAGTCTTGCTACACGCCTAAATAAAGCCAATTATGAAATGTCATTTAGGCATCATTTTAATAAAACCATTGTAAATAGCCATTTAGCGGAAGCTTGTATAGAAACAGAATCAATCATAAAAGAATTCCTCGGATGGTAAAAGGCATTCCGTACATTTATTCTCTAACAATTTGCTTATGTTATCTTTTCAAAACAGAACTGTTTTTATTACTGGTGCCAGTAGAGGTATTGGTAAAGCGATTGCCCTGCGTTTAGCTAAGGAAGGCGCTAATATTGTAATTGCAGCTAAAAGCGTTTCAGAAGATCCTAGATTAGGGGGAACCATTTATACCGCTGCAGCAGAAGTAGAAGCAGTTGGCGGTAAAGCCCTTGCGGTGCAAGTGGATATTAGGGATGAGGCTCAAATAGAAGCCGCTGTAAAATTAGCCGTAGAAAAATTTGGTGGAATTGATGTATTAATTAATAATGCATCTGCCATTCAATTAACACCTACTGAACAAACCGAATCTAAAAAATTCGATTTAATGCAAAGTATTAATGTTAGAGGTACTTTTTTAATGGGTAAATATTGCATCCCCCATTTAAGAAAAGGAAAAAACCCACATATTATTACCCTTTCACCACCTATTAATCTAAATCCAAAATGGATGGGAGGGCATATTGCTTATACAATTACTAAATACAGTATGAGTATGTTGGCATTGGGATGGGCCGCCGAATTAAAAGGCGCAGGTATTGCATCTAATGCTTTATGGCCAAGAACTACCATTGATACTGCTGCGGTAAGAAATTTATTAGGAGGGGAAGCCCTAGCCAAAATGAGTAGAACAACCGATATTTTAGCGGATAGTGTTTACTATATCCTTAGTAAATCTGCAGCGCAATGTAGTGGTAATACATTTGTAGATGAAGAAGTTTTGGCTGCAGAAGGCATAACTGATTTAGAAAAATATGCTGTAGTGCCTGGTGCAGAATTGTATAAAGATTTATTTGTATAAAACGTTTATTCACTTTTTTACTATTTACATGAAAATATCTTTCCTTTTATCCTTGAGCTTTTCAGCGATGTTTATGTTGAATGCCCAAAAATCTTTTACTGTTACAAGTGGCTTAAAAAATGAAGCCATCAGTTCAATAGATACAAAATATGATGTATATAAAAATATTGCCCATCAAATTTGGACTTTTGCCGAAGTAGGGTATAAAGAAGTTAAAAGCACAAAACTGCTTCAAGAAACACTATCAAGTAACGGTTTTACCATACAGGCAGGGGTAGCAGATATGCCCACAGCCTTTATTGCTAGTTATGGATCTGGTAAGCCGGTAATTGCTATTCTTGCAGAATATGATGCATTGCCTGGTTTATCGCAAGATGCTAACCCAGAAAAAAATCCTATAACAGGTATAACCAGTGGACATGGATGTGGGCACCATTTATTTGGAACCGCTTCTGTTGCTGCCGGAATTCAAATAAAGCAACTCATAGAATCTAAAAAAATTACTGGAACAGTTCGGGTATATGGTTGCCCTGCCGAAGAAGGGGGAAGTGGCAAAGTGTATATGGTAAGAGCAGGTTTATTTAATGATGTAGATGTGGCTATTCACTGGCATCCCGATAATAACAACTCAGTGTCTATGACAAGTGCGCTTGCCAATACTTCGGCTAAATTTAGATTTACAGGTTTGTCTGCACATGCATCTATGAGCCCCGAAAGAGGCCGCTCTGCATTAGATGGCGTTGAAGCTATGGATAATATGGCCAATATGATGCGTGAACATGTACCACAAGAAACGCGAATACATTATGTAATTACTCAAGGAGGAAAAGCCCCGAATGTAGTACCTGATTTTGCAGAAGTTTTTTATTATGTACGGCATCCCAAAAAAGATTTTGTTGCCAGTATTTTTGAAAGATTGGTGAAAACGGCAAAAGGTGCAGCCATGGGTACAGAAACAACCATGACCTATGAAATTATTGGAGGTACGCACGATTTATTAATTAATAGAACACTTGCAGTAGCCATGCAAAAAAATTTACAACAAGTGGGCGGCGTAAAATATACTGCTGATGAAATAGCATTTGCAAAAAAATTACAAACTTCATTTACTTTTAAAGCACCTGATATTGAGCTTTCCGAGCTCATTACGCCATTGCAAGCTAGCATAGATGCAGGGGGAGGATCTACTGATGTGGGTGATGTGAGTTATGCTGTACCTACAGTTGGCTTAACAGCCGCAACTTGGGTACCTGGTACACCTGCGCATAGTTGGCAAGCGGTTGCCTGCGGAGGCACAGAAATAGGTACTAAAGGAATGATGGTAGCTGCAAAAACAATGGCCCTAACCGCTATTGATTTATTTACTAATCCTACCTTAATTCAACAAGCTAAAGAAGAGTTTACACAATCAAAAGGGAATTATCAATACAAGCCTTTACTTGGAAATAGAAAACCTGCACTAAACTACAGAGATTAATGCAGGCTTTATAGATACAACTTTTTTATTTCTCCTTCCTATTCTTCGAATCGTTCAGGTCTCATTTACAAACGAATCTGTAGTTTTATTTTGGTGTTTGTGAATGCGCTGCTAAGC
>JAVHPL010000056.1:10786-57150 GCA_036170555.1 Sediminibacterium sp.
CCAACGCTCTGGGCGCATTTACAAACGAATCTGTAGTTTTATTTTGGTGTTTGTGAATGCGCTGCTAAGCTTCATTTTCCCAACGCTCTGGGCGCATTTACAAACGAATCTGTAGTTTTATTTTGGTGTTTGTGGATTCGACCTTCCTATTCTTCGAATCGTTCAGGTCTCATCTGAGGGAATAAGAGTACGTCTTGGATAGAGGATTGATTGGTCATCATCATGCACAAACGGTCTATACCAATTCCAATACCTGATGTTGGCGGCATACCATATTCTAATGCACGTAAAAAATCGTAGTCAATAAACATAGCTTCGTCATCTCCTCTTTCCATTAATTTAACTTGTTCTTCAAAACGTTCTCGCTGATCTACTGGGTCATTTAATTCGGTGTAAGCGTTGGCTAATTCTTTTCCATTTACCATTAATTCAAAACGCTCAACTAATCCAGCTTTGCTACGATGTTTTTTGGTAAGTGGGCTCATTTCTACTGGATAGTCTATAATGAAAGTAGGTTGTATATAATGGGGTTCACTGGTAGCACCAAAAATTTCGTCAATCAATTTACCTTTTCCAATTGTTGGTAGAACTTCTATATTCAATTGTTTACATACCGCCCTTAATCCAGCTTCATCCATTTCACTAACATCTATTCCTGTATTTTCTTTAATGGCATCATGAATACTGATTCTTCTAAAAGGGGCTTTAAAGCTGATGATTTTATCACCAAGTTGAACATCTGTGGTTCCGTGAAGGGTTAGGGCAATTTTTTCGAATAATTGCTCTGTTACTTCCATCATCCAGATATAGTCTTTGTATGCAGTATACCATTCTAAAACCGTAAATTCAGGATTATGGGTTCTATCCATTCCTTCATTCCTAAAGTTGCGGCTAAATTCGTATACCCAATCAAAACCACCCACAATTAATCTTTTTAAATAAAGTTCGTTGGCAATTCTTAAGTAAAATGGAACATCTAGCGCATTGTGATGCGTTGCAAAGGGGCGTGCGGCAGCTCCGCCAGGAATAGCTTGTAAAACAGGTGTATCAACTTCCAAAGCCCCCTGAGCGTTTAAGAACTCACGAATGGTATTTATAATTTGTGTGCGTTTTACAAAAGTGTCTTTTACGGCAGGATTGATAATTAAATCGGCATAGCGTTGACGATATCTAAATTCAGGATCCGTTACTGCATCAAATGTATTTCCTTCTTCATCTCTTTTAACAACCGGTAGTGGTTTTAAAGATTTAGTAAGTAAGGTAATTGTTTGTGCATGTACAGAAGTTTCTCCTGTTTTTGTAATAAATGCATATCCAGTACAACCAATTATATCACCTAAATCTAATCCATGTTTTACCACTATATCCCAAAATGATTTGTCTTCTTCGGGGCAAATATCATCTCTTCGTACATAAAGTTGAATGATGCCTTTGCTATCTTGAATCTTAATAAAGAAAACTTTTCCTTTATCATTTATACTCATGATTCTACCTGCAACACATAAGTTTACAAACTGATCTTTTGTTTCCTCTGTGTAATTATTTTTGATGTCTATAGAAAAATAATTTACCGGATATAATGCTGCCGGAAATGGATCAATACCTGCTGCTTGTAATTTTGCAAGCTTCTCTCTGCGTATTAATTCTTGTTCTGAAAATGGCACTTGACTCATAATTTCTTCTTTCAAATGTACTAAAACAAAAGTCTCGCAGAAGCGAGACTTTGTATATGGATGGGTTAGTAAGTACTGGGAAACGAATTTCCCTACACAATATTAAAAATACTTTTAACCAATGCAAAAATTTTTTTAAACAATTTTATTAACATTTTAGCTGTTTATGTGAATTCAAGCCTTTTTAAAATGAGTAATTTGATTGCTTTTTTACTTTATTAAAATTGGCTTACAATCATTTTTTAAAAAAATGAATTTGCTGAAACATATATAAACAAAGCGTTTGCAAAGATTTTATTATTTATCAATTTAAAAAATCAGCGTAATTTATTTTTCATTTACCGAAAAAAAATACAGCTTTTATTCTTCATTTTTTAGCCTTTACGAAGAAAAAAATATTTTCCTAAAACCCACACTTATTACCTTTATTACAGCTAAAACGCATCAAATGAAGTTTCCCTCTCCCGTTTCGGTTCAATGGATAGCCGAATTGATACAAGCAGAAGTTGTAGGTAATGCTGCTGCATTGATACTAGGCATCAATGAGATTCATAAAGTAGAATTAGGTGATTTAGTATTTGTAGATCATCCAAAATATTATGATACTTGTTTAAAGAGCTCTGCAAGTTTTATTATCATCAATACAAAAGAAGTTAGTATTCCCGAAGGAAAAACAATTTTGATTGTTGCAGATCCTTTTGAATCGTACTTAAAAATTGTGCAACATTTTAAACCATTTCATGTAGCTAAAAAATTAGTTAGTGACAATTGTTTTATTGGTGAAGGCGCTGTTATTATGCCCAATGTTTTTATTGGAAAAAATGTGTGCATAGGAAAAAATAGTATCATTTATCCAAATGTTACTTTGTTAGATGATACAATTATTGGTGATGATGTTATCATTCAGTCTGGTTCGGTTATTGGTGGGGATGCATTTTATTACAACACTAAAAAGAACAGAGAACTTTGGTATAAAAAAATGCAGAGTTGTGGTAATGTAGTGATAGAAGATTCAGTAGAAATTGGAGTAGGTTGTACCATAGATAGAGGTGTAACAGCAGAAACTAGAATTGGAAAGGGAACTAAAATAGACAATATGGTTCATATTGGTCATGATGTTACAGTAGGAAAAAATTGTCTTTTTGCAGCTCAAGTAGGCATTGCTGGTGGAACTATTATAGAAGATGGAGTAACTCTATGGGGGCAAGTTGGAGTTAGCAAAACACTTACGATTGGTGCCAATGCTATTGTTTTAGGACAAAGTGGAGTTACTGCTTCCTTAGCAGGTAATAAAACGTATTTAGGCTTTCCAGCAGAAGATGCTTCCATTAAACGCAGGGAATTGGTGTGGATTAAACGAATACCAGCTCTTTGGAAGAAAGTGATGGACTAAATAGAAAGCCCATACTTTGTAAGCATTTCTTTGCTAATTCTTTCAATGGAAATTTCTAAAGGAGTATACGTAAATTCTGGAAAGCGTGCTAAAAATTTACTATTATCAAATTGTACTAATGCTTGTGCGGTTTTAGCTGTTTCTTTTGTTAGCAATGGGTTTTTATGTGTAAAAATTGCTTTTATTGCTTCTAAACGCCAAATAATTCCCGCTAAAAAGGGAGTTACTTTTTTATGCGGTATTTTTTTATTGAAAGCAGTTGCAATGAGGTTAAATACGGTTCTGTAATGGGTATTACACCCACTAATAATAAATCTTTCTCCACTAATAGATGAATCCATAATGGTCATTAGGGCTTTAACCACATCTATCACATCAACAAATCCACTCATTCCTTTTGTGTACCAAGGAAATTCATCGTATGCCGATTTAAATATAGCAGATGAGCCATTGTTCCAATCCCCAGCGCCTAGAATAATTACTGGGTTGATTACTGCAACTTCAAGGCCTTCTCCCATTCCTCTCCACACTTCCAGTTCTGCCAAATATTTAGATTTACCATATTCACTATTGCTAGTTTCGGGTGTCCAATTCATGGATTCATTAATGGGCTTATCTTCTCTGATTCTTCCCAACGCCGCTACTGAACTTACAAAAACCAATTTTTTCACGCTCTTTTCAATACAAGCATTTACCACATTGGCAGTACCTTCTATATTGGTTTTGTAAAGCCATTCTTTTTGTGAAGGATTAAATGAAACGATTGCCGCGCAATGATACACTTGATGAATATTTATGAATGCATCTTCCAAAGAAAGGATATCTAAAATATCTCCCTGAACCCAATCAATTTTTTCTGCGTGAACAATTGCTGGAATAGTACTTCTATATAATGCGCGAACTTTTTTTCCACTATTCACTAGCGCTTGTATTAAATGTGATCCTACCAATCCGGTAGCTCCTGTTACTAAAATCATTGCTCACAATTATTACAAGTTCCACTAACTACCAAATCGGTTTGTGTAGCTTTAAAACCCTTTGGTAGCTTCACTTTTGGAACAGTTACCTGATCTAAACAATACGTTGTACTGCAGGTATCACAAATAAAATGTACATGATCATCGTGATGGTGGCCGGCCATGCATTCATCTTTACAAAGCGCATATCGTATAGAATTATCTGCCGTTGGAATAGTATGAATAATACCCTTTTCTACAAATGTTTGTAATGTTCTATAAATGGTAACACGATCAAATTCAGTACCACTTTTATGTTCAATATCTGCATGTGCCAAAGCATTAGCCGATTGAAGAAAAAAAGTTAGAATATTTTTTCTAGAGTCAGTAACACTTAACTGATGTTTTTTTAAGATTTCTGTAATACTCAATTGCATAAGCAAGGCCTATGGATTATTGTTAAAAATACCATTTACAAAATTACTTGTACTAGATTTTTCTGCAAGTAAACTTCGAATATCTTTTTTTAATTTCTCTATTTCTTCCATTTTAAGACCATCATAAATTTGTGAGCGTACCTTTCCGTCTTTATCTATCAATGCAAAAAATTGGGTATGTATAAATTGATCTTCTAGTTTTTCTACACTATTTTTTGGATCATCTAACATATAAGCGGATCTAGCCAATTGATACAAGCTATCTTTTCTTCCTGTTACAAATACCCATTTTTGGTCGTTTACTTTTAATGAGTCGGCATATCTTCTTAATAAAGGTACCGAATCGGTATCAGGATTGCAGGTATGCGAAAGGATCATAAAATTGGGCTCGGATTGAAAGGTTTCATAAATGCCCATCATATTTTTATTCATTTTAGGACAAATCCCTTTGCAAGTGGTAAAAAAATATTCAACCACTACCACTTTTCCTAACATATCTCTATCGGTAAATGGATGCCCGTTTTGGTTGGTAAACTTAAAAGGCTTTACATAACTAATTACCGACAATTTGCTTTTCCACATATCCGTACCTCTGAATACGAAATAGTAAAAAGCCAATACCAACACCAAAAAAAATCCTAAATAGCCCAATAATTTCTTGCTCATTTTTAAAACTTTAAAGTGTAAAGGTACAGCAGTTCTACAAATATTTTGCAACATAGTTGCACTGTAGTACTTTTGCAGACAGATGAGTATAAAAATAAATTGGGATGCAATGGGAATTACTGCTTCGGTGGCTTGTGCCATACATTGTGCGGTATTGCCTTTATTTTTAACCAGTTTACCCTTATTTGGGGTAAATATCATTGAAAACCTGCCTTTTGAATACTTTATGATTGGGCTGGCTTTTGTAATTGGTGTTTACTCTTTGTACAATGGCTTTATAAAACAGCACCATAGTTGGTTGCCCCTACTACTTTTTGCGGGAGGAATTGTTTTATTACTAATAAAAGTAAGTGTACATGAGTGGCGTTATTGGTTATTGGTTCCTGCTGTTTTGCTGATTGTATCAGCCCATTTCCTCAATTTTTGGTTACCACGTAAAAATCATCAAACAGCATGCAATCAATGCAACCATTCCTAATCAGATGATTTTTTTAAACAGGTCTTATATATAAAAAAAAGGCACTAACTTGTAGATATAACCTATCCAAGTTATGAAAACCGCACAAATCCACTACAATCATCAGCAATGGTTCAACCTAAAACAAAGCCCAGATTTTGATCCTGTAAAGGCTCAATTAGTATTGGCATTTGGTGCTGGTGAAATAATTATTCTACAATCTGTGTTTGATCATATTAAAGCCACTTATCCAAATGCAGATATTGTAAGTTGTTCTACATCTGGAGAAATAATTGATGACCAAGTGTTTGATGATTCTGTAGTTGTAACCGCTATTCAATTAGAAAAATCTTTCATCAAAACGGTTGAACACCAAATTAATAAAGATGTGAATAGCTATGAAACGGGTAAATTATTAATTCAAGAACTTTATTCTGATGAACTTAAATCGGTATTGGTTATTTCGGAAGGCACTTTTATTAATGGAAGTGAACTAGTAAGTGGAATGAATGAAGTGAATAAAAGAAATATACCTATTACTGGTGGTTTAGCTGGTGATGCGGCCAGATTTATAAAAACACAAGTAGGTTTAAATGCGCCTGCATCGGAAGGTAAAACCGTAGGTATTGGTTTTTACGGAGATGCTATACAAATTGGTCATAGCTCATTTGGTGGATGGGATGAATTTGGAAAAGAACGGATCATTACCAAGTCTAGTAAAAACGTATTGTATGAGGTAGATGGTAAACTTGCTTTAGATTTATATAAAGAATATTTAGGACCTTATGTAGATGAATTACCCGGTTCTGCCTTATTATTTCCCATTAGTGTGCGTTCTGATGGATCAGAAAAAAATTTAGTAAGAACCATTTTGTCTATAGATGAAGATAATAAGTCTATGACTTTTGCAGGAAATATGCCCGAGGGAAGTAGGGTTCGTTTAATGAAAGTGAATTTTGAAAAAATAATTGATGGATCTTCTATTGCTGCTAAAAATTCATTGGATAATGGGCAAAAGCCAAGCCCAGATTTAGCTATATTAATTAGTTGTGTGGGTAGAAAATTAATTCTGCAAGACCGAACAGGTGAAGAAGTACTTGCGGCAAAGAAAATATTTGGCAACCATACCACAATTTCTGGGTTTTATTCTTATGGAGAATTATCGCCTTTTAATCCTAAAAGTAATTGTGAGTTGCACAATCAAACCATGACTATTACTACCTTTACAGAGATCTAATTCAACCAGCTTTTATGCCATATCATTCTATACTACAAAGGCAAATTGAAAAACATTTATCAGCAGAACTTTTATCGGTAGATGCTATAAAAAATTTGTTAGAAGCAATTAATAAAAGCTATATACTTTTTGAAAGAGATAAAAAAATTACCGATCATGCATTTGACGTAAGTGAAAAAGAATATCAAAATGCAACAAAAGATTTAAGAGAACAAAATGATATTCGTAAACAATCTATCATTAAATTAAAACAGGCAATACTTTCATTAGACCCAAATGCTCCTCAACAATATAACAATGAAAGTGACGATTTAATTAACATGATCTCTTTTTTAGAAGAGCAAATTCAAAAAACAAAAAAGCTAGAACAAGATTTAATTAATGCCAAAGAATCAGCAGAAAAAGCTGCTATGGCTAAGAGTGAATTTCTTTCGGTAATGAGTCATGAAATTCGAACTCCATTGAATGCAATCATTGGTACCATTATGTTATTGCAATATCAAGATCTACTACCCGATCAAAAAGAATTGTTGAATGTGATGGAAATTTCTTCCGAAAATTTATTGAGTTTAATTAATGATGTGCTCGATTTTAGTAAGCTAGAAGAAGGTAAAATTGTTTTCACAGAAAGAAATATAAATATTCTTCATTTCCTCAAGAATATTAAAATGGCCAATCGCGTAAAAGCGGAGGAGCGGGGTAATTTAATAAAGATCATTTATGATGATGATCTTCCTGAGTTTGTGGTGGGGGATGATGTAAGACTAGGTCAGATTTTGAATAATCTGGTTTCTAACGCAGTAAAATTTACTAAAGATGGAATCATTACTATTCGAATTGAATTAAAGAAAACGAATAAAACCGATTTAGAAATTTATTTTGCAGTGGAAGATACTGGTATTGGAATTCCTTTTGAAAAGCAAGGTTTAATTTTTGAACGATTTACTCAAGCCAATAATAATATTACGCGTGAATTTGGTGGATCTGGTTTAGGGCTAACTATTATCAGAAGACTTTTGCAATTACAGGGAAGTGATATTTATATTAAGAGTGAACCAGGAACAGGTTCTACCTTTTATTTCACCCTTACTATGAAAAAAAGTGCTACTGAAATTAGGGAGGAAGCAAAACAAGCTGGTGATTTAAAATTCGATTTAACTGGTGTAAAAATATTATTGGTAGAAGATGTAGAGTTTAATGTAATGGTTGCAAAGCGTATGCTGAAGAACTGGAATGCAGTAGTTGATCTTGCCGAAAATGGCGCAGTAGCTGTAGAAAAAGTAAAATCAAATCAATATGATTTAATATTAATGGATATTCAAATGCCTATCATGGATGGATATACGGCCACTTCTGAAATAAGAAAATTTAATAAAGATATTCCCGTTATTGCGCTTACGGCTTCGGTAATAACAACTGATATACAATCAAGGGCTTTTGAAACAGGTATGAATGGTTGTATTACCAAACCATTTAATCCAACTGATTTGTATTCAATCATTTCTTCAAAAACGTTGAAGCACTAAAACCATCCCCGTTTTCTAAAAATAAAAATCATGATAATGGGTACTACTAGCATAAGTGTTGCTGCAATAAAAAACCCATATTGATGATGTATATAGGGTAGCTTATCGAAATTCATTCCAAAAATTCCACCAATTACTGTTGCTGGTGCCAATAAACAAGTAACCACAGCCATTACCTTCATCACTTCATTCATTTTTAAGTTTACATTACTAAGGTATAAGTCTTGTAAATTGATCATCATATCTCTATAACTTTCTGCTAAATCATTTGCCTGAACAATATGATCGTAAATGTCTTTAAAATACTTTGTTGTTCTATCTTCTAATAAATCACTTTCGCTTCTAATAAACCCATTAATTAAATCTCTTACTGGGCTTACATTTCTTTTTAGTACAATCAATTCTTTTCTAAGTGCATTTATTTCTGCCAATGACCTTTTATTACTACTATGTATAATCCGCTCTTCTAAAAACTCCATTCTTTCTCCAATTTTTTCCATCACTACATAATAATTATCTACAATCATATCTAATAAAGCATAACACAAATAATCTGCTTTACTTTGTCTTAATTTACTATTGGCTAATCTTAACTTATCTCTTATAGGATTAAAAGCGTCTCTTTTTGCATCTTCTTGAAAAGACAATACAAAATTTTTGCCTAGTATTATACTAATTTGCTCGGTTTCTACTGTACCTGTTTTATCATTGAAATAAAGCATATTGAGTAATCCAAACAATATTTCATCCATTTCATCCATCTTGGGCCGTTGACTAACACTCAAAATATCTTCTACTATAAGTGAGTGTATTCCAAAATGATTGCAAATGGTTTCTACATCTTCTTTTCTAATGCCATCAATATTAATCCAGCTAATATGTTCATTATCACGGTATGTATACGTATCACTTATTTGCGTGTATGACTTTTCTTCTAATATTTCATGGGTATAATCGTAGATATTAATATGAATATGATCTGCCTCTTTTCTAATAGGAACTACCGTTGGGTTTACTTGAAATATATCCCTTGTACGTTTTGTATCAAACAGAGATAAAACATGTAAATATTTAAGATAATTACGTTGTGCCATGCTTTGAAGGTAAAAAAATAACCGTATGCTTTACATTTGTAAATAATATTTGATATGCCTCTATTACCCACTCCAATTATTCAAGTACCTTTTTGGCAATTTAATGGGCATATTCAAAGTATATATCCTAGTTTATTAAGAAAAGTAGCATTTGCCTATTCAAAGCGTGAGCGTTTAGAATTAGCTGATGGAGATTTTGTAGATCTAGATTGGGCGGTGAATAAAATAAAAAATACCAAGCTTGTAATTATAACTCATGGGTTAGAAGGAGATTCTACCAGACATTATGTTACCGGAATGGCAAAGCTTTTTTGTAACAATCAATTTGATGCCCTAGGATGGAATTGTAGAAGTTGTAGTGGTGAAATGAACAGACTTCCCCGATTTTATCATCATGGTGATGCTAGCGACTTAAAAGCGGTTATTAACCATGCTATTGAAAAAGGGTATGAGCAAATTGTGTTGGTTGGCTTTAGTATGGGCGGAAGTTTAACACTAAGAGTAGTAGCAGAAAACCCCCATTGGGTGCCACTAGCAGTGAAAGCGGCTATTGGATTTTCAGTTCCATGTAGTTTAAAAGGCAGTGTAGATGCGCTCTCTACAAAGGAGAATAAAATGTACCTCAACAGGTTTTTAAAAAAATTAGGTGAGAAAATTAAATTAAAGGAAAAATTATTCCCAGGTATCATTGATGCAAGTGGGTATGATGCCATTCGCAATTTCGTTGAATTTGATAATCGTTATACGGCTCCATTACATGGGTATAAAAATGCATTCGATTTTTATGAAAAAGCCAGTGTAGGTCCTTTATTAAAAAATATACATATTCCTTCTTTAATTGTACAAGCAAAAAACGACCCCTTTTTATTATCTAATTGTATGCCCATTGCCGATGCAGAAAATAATCCCTCTTTATTTTTAGAAATACTTGCAGAAGGAGGGCATTGTGGTTTTATGGAGAAAAATAATATATATACTTGGGCCGAAAAAAGAGCCTTATCCTTTGCACTTTCTGTACTTAAAGTTGAATAAAAAATTAATTTTACCCCTATTTCGTTCAACAAACTGTGAAAAAACACAAATTATACCGTATTTATACTTATTGTGATATGAATTTTTTATTCGATATTGTAGTTATTCAACCACAATCGCATAGTGAATCATGTGAAGTAATTAAATCTATCTCATGAACCAAACAGAAATCAGGGTATTAATTGCAGACAATGAAACTGTATTTAGGGAGGGTTTAAAATTGCTCATACAAACTCCATTTAAAATTAAAATAGTGGGAGAAGCCTGTAATGGAGAGATTTTATTAGAGCAAGCCTATGCATTAAAACCGGATATTGTACTAACAGATATTGCTATGCCCATTATGGACGGGATTGCCGCATCTAAAGAACTTTTTAAAAAACTACCAGATAGTAGGGTAATTGCATTAAGCGCACATGCTAAAGATGAATTTATTTTGCAAATGATTGAATTGGGTGTGATGGGTTATTTGGTAAAATCTGCGGAAATAGAGGAAATAAAAGAAGCTATTTATACGGTGTATAATAGAAAACCCTATTTCTGTAAAACGGTTACAGCAAGGTTAACAGAGATTGTATCACGTAATTATAAACTGCCTTTGCAAAACAATCGCCTGTTCTCCGAACGAGAGCAACAAATTATTCAATTGATCTGCAAAGAATTTACTAGTAAGGAAATTGCAGAAACCCTGCATTTGAGTAAAAGAACAGTAGAAGGTCACCGTACCAGAATCATGTCTAAAATAGGTGCCAAAAGTATTGCAGGCATAATTACTTATGCAGTGCAACAGGGTATTTATAAAAGAGAACAATAACTAAATAAGCTCTACTACCCTATTTTTTTCTAGCAATGTAAAAATGCGCTCAATTACCTTGGGCACTACGGCTTCAATTTCAGGAGTAAGTTCTATTCCCTGTTGCTGAATAGATTCTATACTTACTACAAACAAATCTATTTGAGGCATTTTGTTTAGTAATTGCAAAGCACTTACCAAGTCTTTTAACCCAATATCGTGTGTGCTCATTGCTGGAGGAAAATCAGATGCAAATTTGGGTTTAATCATACGGATTGTGCCAACAGGATGCTGATCTAGGGTCGCATCTATTAAAATAATATGATGGTATTGTTCAAAATATTCTAATAAATGAAATCCACCTGTACCACCATCCAATACTTCTACACCATCTGGTAAAATCATAGATTCCAAATGGTTGGCAATATGCACACCAATTCCTTCATCTCCCATTAAGTAATTTCCGATACCCAATATCAAGGTTTTTGCCTCTTGATTCATACACTCAATTTTTAATTATTTCTTTTTTTCAGGATTGGGTGTTTGGTGTTTATTTTTTTCAAAAACATCTTCTTCTATAAATTTCCATCCACCACCCATGCTACTTATTTCTCCTCTACCTTCTACATATTCATGATAAAATACTAAGTACACATGAATAACTGCAAATAAAATAAAGAACCACATTGCCCAGTGATGAATTTGTCTGGTTGCTATATCTCCGCCTAACAATGCAGGAAACCATGCAAATAATTGAGGAAACCACCAGTCAGACATTCCTGCATACAATCCAAAACCAGTTAAGCATTGAACTAAAAATGCAATGAAAGTTAAAAAATAAATAAATCCTGCCATTGCATTATGACCAACGCTTAAATGGTCTTGTTGCTGTCCATTTTTTCTTAGCATTAAGATATCAATCTTAAATACAAGCCACATTTCCTTAAAAAAGCGCCTAGATGCTGGAATAAATTGACGCCAGTTGGCATATTTATTTCCTACAAAACCCCAATAAATACGGAATAAAAAATTAAAGAAAAATAAATAGGCTGCAGTAAAGTGAATATACCTAAACCAGCCCATTGTATATTGATTGGTAGCTTCTTTGCTACTCATCAAAGCCAATGGATTGGAGATATAAAAACCAGTTATGATTAATGCAATAATTACACCTGCATTTAGCCAATGGTAAAATCTTACCGGCAATTCCCACACATATACTCTACGAAGTTTATGAATATGCAAATATTTATTTGCCATAAAATTAATTTTATAGTTAATCACCCATTACGCTAATTCTACTAATTGTTGTTCCATTTTCATCATATAAGTGAACGCTGCATGCCATACATGGATCAAAACTGTGAATGGTTCTTAGTATTTCCAGTGGCATTTTTTCATCTGCAACTGGTGTATCAATTAATGCTGCTTCATAAGCACTCATTTTACCATTATGATCTCTTGGAGAAGCATTCCATGTAGTAGGAACTACTAATTGATAATTGGCAATTTTTTCATTTTCAATATTAATCCAGTGTGCTAAAGCGCCACGAGGAGCTTCTGAATGTCCTACTCCTAAAGCTGTTTTAGGCCAAGTAGAAGATTCAAATTTGCTCATCTCTGCCATTCTTGTATCCCCATTTTTAATATTGGCCAATAGTTGATCAAAAAATTCAAGACCCCATTGTGCAGTCAATACACTTTCTAATCCTCTTGCAGCAGTTCTACCTAGTGTAGAAAATAATGCAGTAACAGGCACATTTAAATCTTTCAAAGCCTTATCTACCACTTCTTTAAATGCAGGAACGCCTTTTGCATATCCTACTAATAAACGTGCTAATGGGCCCACTTCCATGGCATTCCCTTTCCAACGTGGAGTTTTTAAATAACTATATTTTTCGTCTGTATTTAGGTGTTCAAATGGAGGTTTGGGTCCTGTATAATTTACTTTACTTTCTCCCTTCCATGGATGTAATCCTTTTTTATCGCCTTCCTTGTATTCGTACCAAGAATGGGTAATAAATTCTTGTACTTCATCTTCTTTCTTTAAATCTACTTCATATACCTTGCTAATATCTTTATTAAGTATGGCACCAGCAGGAAACTTATAGCTAGATGCATCTCTATATCCATTGGTTGGTAAATCTCCATAAACCAAATAATTACCCAATCCGCCACCAATGGCACCCCAATCTTTGTAGAAAGAAGCAACGGCCATTAAATCTGGAATATATACTTGTTCTATAAAGTTTTTTCCATCTTTTAATAATTGACCTACATAAGCTAATCGTTCTGCATTAATACCACTCACATCATCAATGGCAATAGCACAAGCCATACCACCCACTAAGTAGTTAGGGTGTGGATTTTTACCTCCAAAAATGGCGTGTATTTTTACAATTTCTTTTTGCCATTCCAAAGCTTCTAAATAGTGTGCAAGCCCAATTAAATTAACCTCTGCAGGAAGTTTATATGCAGGGTGGCCCCAATATCCATTAGCAAAAATGCCCAGTTGACCGCTGTCTACAAATTTTTTAATTCTTGTTTGTAAATCGCTAAAATAGCCAGGTGAACTTTTAGGCCATTTAGAGATACTTTGTGCCAGTTCAGATGTTTTTTTAGGATCTGCTTTTAATGCAGCTACAACATCTACCCAATCCATTGCATGCAAGTGATAAAAGTGCACCACGTGATCGTGCATGTACTGAGAACAAAACATAATATTTCTTACCAACTCTGCATTGGGTGGAATTACTATATCCAATGCATCTTCTACGGCTCTTACCGAAGTAAGGGAGTGGATAGAAGTACAAACTCCACAAACTCTTCCTACAAATGCCCATGCATCATTTGGATCTCTTCCTTTTAAAATTTCTTCTAACAAACGAACCATAGTACCGCTGCTGTACGCGTTCGTTATTTTACCATTTTCAATATCAGCTTCAATACGTAAATGACCTTCAATTCTGGTGATTGGGTCTACAACTATTCTTTTACTCATATAGCAAGTTGAATGATTAGCTTATTAAGATTTTAATTCGTGTTCACTTTCTTTTCCTTCAATTTCATGATCACGAATTAATTTAGATTTACCAATATTGGTGGCAACTGCATGTGCTGCTAATGCAGCTCCAGTTACACCTAAGGCAACTTTTCCAAATGTATCCGCATCTGCTTCAATTCCAAAACCGGCAAACGAAGAACCCCTTTCGTAAAATCTACCATTATCCCAAAAATTCTCTTCGCTGCAACCAATACATGGGTGACCTGACTGAATTGGGAAGCTTGTTCCACCATTCCATTTAGTTACGCCACATGCATTATAAGTAGAAGGTCCTTTACATCCAACTTTGTATAAGCAATATCCTTTTTTAGCATTGGCATCATCAAAGGTTTCTACAAATAAACCTGCATCATAAAATGGTCTACGATAACAGGTATCGTGAACACGTTTACTGTAAAATGCTTTTGGACGACCTATTTTATCTAGTTCAGGTATTCTGCCAAAAGTTAAGTAGTGTACAATAACACCAGCCATTACTTCTCCTATTGGAGGACATCCCGGAACTTTAATGATTGGCTTATTTTTAATGATTTTATGAATTGGAGTAGCTTTTGTAGGATTCGGTTTGGCCGATTGAACACATCCATTGCTTGCACAACTGCCCCAAGCTATAATTGCAGCCGCACCTTCTGCAGCTTCTTCTAATATTTGTAAAGATGTTTTTCCGCCAATCATACAATAAACACCATCTGCTCCCAAAGGAACACTACCTTCTATACAAAGTATATATTGTCCTTTGTATTTTGTCATGGTATTTTTTAATTGATCTTCTGCTTGTGTGCCAGATGCAGCCATCAATGTTTCGGTATAGTCTAAAGATATTTTATCGAGTAAAATATCTGCCACAATAGGGTGAGATGACCTGATAAAACTCTCACTGCAACAAGTACATTCTTGAAAGTGCAACCATATTACAGGTAGTCTAGGCTTGGTTTCTAGCGCTTTTGTAACTTGTCCAATGGCAGATTGTTCCAGGCCTATGAAGGCGGTCATCATACTTACAAACTGAACAAAATCTCGGCGGGAATATCCTTTCCTTTGTACCTCTTCGTAATAAGTTGGCTGTGTTGGTAATGCATTGTTAGTCATGCTGGCAAATTTTAAGGTTAAGAGCTTACCAAATTTATTATGTGTTTACATACTATTTTATGCTAACAGTCATTCGTTTTTATGATTTTCATCATATAAATGGATTTTTATTCTGGGTAATATTGTACACGTAAATAATTTAATATGAAAAGAATTACTAGCACCTTTTGTGTTTTATTAATGTTAACACTTCCTCTATTTACTATGGCGCATCCCGGACATGGAGATACCGATGGGTATACCATTATTCACTATTTTACCGAACCAATGCATGCGATTATTACTTTGGGAAGTTTTGTACTAGTGTTTGCTGTACTGCGTTTTTTAAAAAACAAACAGTCTCAAAAATAAGCAATGCACGAACTTTCTATTGTAATGAGTATCATTGATATTGCTCAACAGCAAACTATAGAAGCCAATGCTACTACTGTTGATGAAATTGAGTTAGATATTGGTACCCTTAGTGGCATTGAGATAGATTCCTTTGAATTTGCTTGGAAGCAGGCAGTTAAAGGGTCTGTATTGGCTTATGCAGAAAAAAAAGTGAATAGAATTAAAGCAAAAGCAAAATGTTTAGATTGTAGTACTGAGTTTGAAATTCAACAGTATTATGATTCTTGCCCAGTTTGTGGAGAACATTTGTTGAATATTTTACAAGGAAAAGAGTTGAAAGTAAAATCATTAGTAGTATCTTAAAGAATCTTCATCTAGTTAAAAACAATAATTATGTGTGCAACATGTGGTTGTGATAGTGGCAGTAGTACTGTAATACATCATATTGGTGATAAAGAAAATATGCATGATGACCATCATTCACATGATCATTCACCTTCTGCTCAAAAAACCATTGTAGATGTAGAGAGAGATGTATTGCAGCAAAACAATTTATTAGCAGAACGGAATAGAGGGTATTTTGAAGCAAAAAATATACTTGCACTAAACTTGGTGAGTTCTCCGGGTTCTGGAAAAACAAGTTTATTAGAAAAAACGCTACACGATTTAAAAGGAGAACTTCAATTTGCTGTTATAGAAGGGGATCAACAAACTACCAACGATGCAGATAGAATACATGCAACAGGAACTAAGGTTACTCAAATAAATACAGGAAAAGGATGTCATTTAGATTCACACATGGTATTGCATGCGTTACAAGGTATGAAACCCAATAATAATTCGGTATTGTTTATAGAAAATGTAGGTAATCTTGTATGTCCAGCTATGTTTGATTTGGGCGAAAAAGAAAGAGTAGTAATAATAAGTGTTACAGAAGGAGATGATAAACCGTTAAAATATCCGGATATGTTTTATTCTTCAACTGTTTGTATTATTAATAAAATAGATTTACTTCCTTATGTTCCTTTTGATATAGAAAAGGTAAAAGAAAATGCAAAAAAAATTAATCCGCGGTTAAAAATATTTGAATTGAGTTGCACTTCGGGTGAAGGATTAACAAGTTGGTATAATTGGCTTAAATTGAACATTTTGCAACCCGAAATAAATGTCTAGTTCATTTCATATTCATGTTAAAGGATTGGTACAAGGTGTAGGCTTTAGACCATTTGTATATAGGCTTGCAAAAAAAATGAATATAAACGGCTGGGTGAATAATACCAATGAAGGTGTGATTATTGAATTTAATGCCAGCGCTTTAGATACCGCTCAATTTTATCATGAGATTACCCATCATCCACCTAAAAATGCAATCATTACCAGCCATAATATTAGTAAAATTCCGCATAAAAATTTTACTGAATTTTTAATTTTGCAAAGTAATGGGAAAGCAAAGCCTAACTTATTATTAACCCCAGATATAGCCATTTGTGATGAGTGTAAAAATGAAATTATTAATCCATTAAATAAAAGAAATGGGTATGCATTTACAACTTGTTTAAACTGTGGCCCTCGATATTCTATTGTTACTTCTTTGCCTTATGATCGTTCTAATACCAGCATGAGTGAGTTATCTATGTGTACTGATTGTACCATTGAATATGAAGATGTACATAATCATAGGCATTTTAGCCAAACCAATTCTTGTAAGTCTTGTGCAATAAAAATGCATTTGTATGCATCATCCAAAACAGAAATTAAATGCGGGGATGATGTAATAATAGATAAAGTAGTAGAAGCTTTTTTAACTGGTAAAATAGTTGCTGTAAAAGGCATTGGTGGTTATTTATTACTATGTGATGCAACTAACGCTAATGCGATTGCCACCCTTCGTAATAAAAAATATAGACCTACAAAGCCACTAGCTGTTTTATACAATAATATTCATGCAGCAAAAAATGATGTACAAATTCGAAATTGTGAAATAAACGCATTAACATCTTCCGCAGCACCAATAGTACTTTGTAAGCTCAATTCAATTTCTGGTAACCATATTTGTAAAGAACTTATTGCACCCGGTTTAGATTGTTTGGGTGTGATGATTGCATATACTCCCTTACTTTTTTTACTCACTCAAAAAATGGGTAAACCGCTTATTGCAACCAGTGGTAATATTTCTGGCTCACCTATTATTTATAAAGATGTAGAAGCAGTAAACAATTTATGTAGTGTAGCCGATTATGTGCTCACCTACGATAGAAATATTGTGGTTCCTCAAGATGACAGTGTAGTTCAATTTACAGACAATGAACATAGAATTATATTAAGAAGAGCAAGAGGCTTGGCGCTAAATTATTTCCCCAACCCATTTAAAGAAGTAGATCAAACTGTTTTGGCAATGGGTAGTGAATTGAAAAGTGCGTTTGCTTTTTTAGATAAAAAAAATCTTTATATAAGTCAATTTTTAGGAGATCAGGGATGTATAGAATCTCAAGAGAGTTATTCGGAAACACTAACACATATTCAACACTTATTGAAAATTTCTCCCGATCAAATTTTAATAGATGCACACCCTTTATATAGTGTATCTAATTATGGAAAAGAATTGAGTATTCAACAAAATTGTAATGAGGTAATAACTATTCAACATCATAAAGCGCATTTTGGAGCAGTACTTGCAGAGCATCATTTATTGCATACAAATAAACAGATATTGGGTGTAATATGGGATGGAACAGGCTATGGGGATGATGAGCAAATTTGGGGAAGTGAGTTTTTTATTTACCATCAATATGAAATGAAGCGAATTGCCCATTTACATTATTTTCCCCAATTAGCAGGAGATAAAATGAGTAAGGAGCCTCGTTTATCAGCATTAAGCTTACTGAAGAATTTTCCTCAATACCAAGATGCTATACGTGATCAATTTTCTATAATTGAGTGGAATTATTTTCAAAAACTATTGGTAACAGACCAGCTAGTTTATACTAGTTCAATGGGAAGGTTTTTAGATGGAATTGCCAGTATACTAGGAATTAAAAGTAAACATACTTATGAAGGGGAAGCCGCTATGCTATTAGAAGCCAAGGCAAGAAAAGCTACTAGTAAGCAGGTAGAACCTTATATTTTTAAACTTAAAAATGGTGAAATTGAATGGAAGTATTTTGTAGAAGGAATTTTTGAAGATTTAGATCATAAAGTTGAAGTAGCCAATATTGCCTGGAAAGTATTTTATTCGCTTAGTAAATGCATTCTGCATATTGCTAATTTATATTCAGTGAATGATATAGGATTTAGTGGCGGTGTTTTTCAAAATGTTTTATTGAATAATTTAATAGTAGAAGAGATATCAGCAAAAAAACAACTATATTTTCATCAACAAGTAAGCTCAAACGACGAGTGTATAGGATTTGGTCAACTGGCAGTGAATGAAATATATCATCAAAAAAAATTATTTCAGCAATTGCCAGTAGAAGAAAATAATTTTACTCAGTTATACTAAATTTTATTTTATGTGTTTAGCAATCCCAGGAAAAATTCTTTCTATTAATGCATTAGATGATACTTTTAGAACTGGAAAAGTTTCTTTTGGAGGTATTCAAAAAGAGGTGAATTTATGCATGGTTCCAGATGTCGTAATTGGAGATTATGTGTTGGTTCATGTAGGAGTAGCCATAGGAAAAGTAGATGAAGAAGAAGCCAATAAGGTTTTTAACTATTTAAAAGATATGGGAGAGGTAGCAGAATTAGTAGAAAGTAAAGAAGAAAAAATTTATTAATTATTGAATCTTCCCTTATGAAATATTTAAACGAATATAGAGATCCAGCATTAGTAGAAGATTTTATAAAAGAAATACACCGAATTACTACAAAGCCTTGGACGCTGATGGAAATTTGTGGAGGTCAAACACATAGTTTGGTAAAGAATGGTATTTTAGAAATGTTACCTACCAATATTACCATGGTTCATGGTCCTGGATGTCCTGTATGTGTAACAAGTATTAGTGTAATTGACGAAGCTATTTTTTTAGCAGAGCAACCCAATATTATACTTTGTTCATTTGGCGATATGTTAAGGGTGCCGGGAAGTAAAATAAGTTTACTTGAAGCAAAAGCTAAAGGTGCAGATATTCGTATTTTGTATTCTCCATTAGAAGCCGTTCAGCTTGCCAAGCAAAATCCCAATAAGCAAGTTGTTTTTTTTGCAGTAGGTTTTGAAACTACTGCGCCTGCAAACGCCTTAAGTGTTGTTCATGCAGATCGTTTAAAGCTGAATAATTACAGTATACTAGCATCTCACGTACTAGTTCCACCTGCAATGGAAGCTATATTAAGCGATAAAGATAATTTGATAGATGCCTTCTTAGCTGCCGGACATGTATGTACTATTATGGGTATGGAAGAATATTATCCTGTTGCAGAAAAATACCATTGCCCCATTGTGGTTACTGGCTTTGAACCAGTTGATTTATTACAAGGTATTTTAATGGCTGTACAACAATTAGAAAAAGGAGAATATAAAGTAGAGAATCAATATATAAGATATGTTCAACGTGAAGGTAATGCCGTTGCACAAAAAACCATTCAACAAGTTTTTGAAGTGGGAGATAGAATTTGGAGAGGAATTGGTAATATACCACAGAGTGGTTATGAAGTTAATGATCGTTATAAGGAATTTAATGCAAGATTAAAATTTCAAATTAATATACCCCTGGCTGCAGAAAATACGGCATGTATCAGTGGGGATATTATGAAGGGTTTAAAAAAACCCAAACAATGTCCGCACTTTGGTACCAAATGTAAACCAGAACATCCACTTGGTGCGCCAATGGTTAGTAGTGAAGGATCATGTGCTGCTTATTATCATTATGCTCAAGCCGATGTAGAATCAATTATTTAATATAAAGTCATGCCGCAAAATAGTAGAGTACAGTTACAATGTCCTATGCCTAAATTTGATTTTGATGTAATTACCTTAGGTCATGGAAGTGGTGGGTTATTAACGCATCGTTTATTAAAAAGTGGTGTATTTGATATTCTTAAGAATGATGTATTAGATCAGCAACATGATGGAGCTGTTGTAGAAATGCATGGTAAAATGGCTTTTAGTACAGATAGCTATGTAATTTCACCCATTTTTTTTCCTGGTGGAAATATTGGAGACCTAGCCGTTAATGGAACAGTGAATGATTTAACTATGTGTGGTGCAATACCTCAATATCTATCGTTGGCTTTTATAATTGAAGAAGGATTTGAGATGAAAGCATTTTGGGAAATATTGGTAAGTATAAAAAATGCAGCAACCATTGCTGGAGTGTCTATTGTAACTGGGGATACAAAAGTGGTAGAAAAGGGAAAGGGAGATAAAATATATATCAATACTTCGGGAGTTGGATTAGTTCATCCCAAGGCGTTAATTCATCATAATAATATTGAAGTAGGAGATCAAATTATTGTGAGTGGAAATATAGCTTCTCATGGTATGGCCATTATGAGCTTGAGAGAAGGTTTAGAATTTGAAACAAATATCATTAGTGATACCGTTAGTTTAAAAAGCACTGTAATTAAGCTTATTGAAACATTTGGATCAGATATTCATTTTATGCGAGATCCTACAAGAGGGGGTGTTGCCTCTGTATTAAATGAAATAGCAGAACTTACCCAGTTAGGGTTTTATTTAGAACATAAAAGCTTACCAATAGATGAACAGGTAGATGCTGCTTGCGAAATGCTTGGTTTAGATCCACTTTATGTGGCTAACGAAGGATTATTTTTAGCGGTTGTAAAAAAAGAAATTGCGCAACCATTTTTAACTGCATTACAAAACGATCCGATTGGAAAAAATGCTGCTATAATTGGTGAAGTAACCAACGATAATAAAGGGAAAGTTATCATGAAAAGTAGCATTGGAGGAAAACGAATGGTTACTTATTTAACAGGGGAGCAGTTACCTAGAATTTGCTAATATATTATTGTTATAACAATTAAACTATTTCTTTTTAATTGATTCATAACCGTTGAGTTGATATTTTGTATTTTTATTCTTTAAAAAAATATATTGAAAAAGAGACAAGATTATATTTCTTGGGATGAATATTTTATGGGGGTTGCTTTATTAAGTGCCTGTAGAAGTAAGGATCCTAATACACAGGTAGGTGCATGTATAGTAAACGAAAAAAATAAAATTGTTGGCACAGGTTATAATGGGCTACCAGTAGGATGCAGTGATGATGAATTTCCTTGGAGTAAAACGGGTAATTTTTTAGAAACCAAATATCCTTTTGTATGTCATGCAGAGCTCAATGCAATTTTAAATAATATAGGAATGGATTTAAGGGGTTGTAGAATATATACTGCACTATTTCCATGCAATGAGTGTACAAAAGCCATTATTCAATCTGGAATTTCGGAAGTAGTGTATTTATCTGATAAATATGCCGGAACAGAAGCTTCAATAGCTTCAAAACTCATGTTAGATAAAGCGGGTATTGGGTATAGAAAAGTAATAACATCTATTCTAAGTTTAGCGCTATCTTATAATGAGTTTGATGTATAAACAGTATGAAAATTGTAGGCATATCAATTTATACTTTCAAGCATTGAGTGCTATAATCATTTCGTACTTTACTTTGATATATAACCCATAGATTGTAGCCAATTAACTAACATTGGAGGCCACTGTTCTTCACTTTGTTTATTTTGCAATCCAAATCCATGCTTACCATGCTCAAATAAATATAAATGAGCATTAACATTGTTTTTTAATAAGGCTTCATAATAATCGGTTGAATTTTTTACTGGTACTGTTCTATCCTCTTTAGAATGTACAATAAATGCTGGAGGGGTATTGGCGCTTACTTGTTCTTCATTGCTAAAATAATGAACTAGATCTTCTGAAGCATTTTTCCCAATTAAATTATTGGTTGATCCTTGATGACCAAAACTTCTGAAAGTAATTACAGGATAAATCAACACTTGAAAATTTGGTTTAAGTGAAATATTTTCTGGGTTACTAATTTTTACATCAGCAAAATGAGTGGCTAAACTGGCTGCTAAATGACCTCCTGCCGAAAAACCCATAATTCCTATTTTATCAGCATCAATCCCCCATTTTTTTGCGTTTAGCCTTGCCAACCGAATAATTTGTTGGGCATCTTGAAGTGGGGCAATAGATTGATTGGGTTGGATGTTGGCGTTTGGAATTCTGTATTTTAAAACAATTGCATTGATCCCAATGGAATTGAAATAAACAGCAATATCAGCACCCTCATGCCCTGCGGCTAAAATAGTGTAACCTCCTCCCGGACAAATAATAATACAAGGCCTTTTGCGTGAATCAACTTTAACTCTATAATATTCATAAGCAGGTACTGAAACATTTTGGATTTTTAAAATGCCATCTGTATTGGTACTTATTTCTAGGTTAGGCCCATCTTGTTGGTTAGGAATTTTAGAATAAAGCGGAACAAATTGAGCCATGGAAGTAAAGGGTATTAAAAATGGAATAACAAAGAGGAATAGCCACTTCATACAGTAATATTTAAATTGTAAATCTTAAGCAATAAAGGTATATAGCTAAAATAAGTTATTTTATGTATAGGATTAGGTATTATATGAATTTAATTTCAGAACTTTACTCTATGAAAATTTGGAAAAATATTATTAGTAGACCCTCCTGATCTTTAATTATTTGCCTCTTTCAACTTTATCCTATTTCCCATTTTCATCAAACAATAATTAACATTGGCACTATTTAAAAAGTGTTGATTTTAAGTATGCTATCATATAATTTTAATGAAAACAATTATAGAACCATTTAGAATTAAATCGGTTGAACCTATTTATTTTAATACACCAGAAGAACGTAAGGAAATTTTAGCAGCAGCATATCATAATGCATTTTTAATACATTCAAATGATGTATTAATAGATTTACTTACCGATAGTGGTACCAGTGCAATGAGCAGTAACCAATGGGCTGGAATAATGCAGGGAGATGAGTCTTATGCTGGAAGCCCTAGTTTTTTTAAGTTTGAAAAAACAATTATGTCCATTACTGGAATGCCATTGGTAATTCCAACACACCAAGGACGTGCTGCTGAAAAAATTTTATTTAGTATCATGGGTGGAAAAGGAAAATATTTTGTTAGCAATACTTTATTTGATACTACTCGAGCTAATATTGAATATTCGGGAGCAGTAGGGATAGATCTTATTTGCGAAGAAGGGAAACATCCTTCTATACCTGCACCATTTAAAGGAAATTTAGATACTGTAGCTTTACAGCAGTTTATTTTAGAAAATGGTGCCGATACAATACCATTATGTATTATTACAGTAACGAATAATTCTGGAGGAGGTCAACCAGTTAGTATGCAAAATATTCGTGAAGTAAAAGCCATTTGTAAAGCAAATGGGATTCCCTTATTCATTGATGCATGTAGGTTTGCCGAAAATGCCTACTTTATTAAACTTCGTGAAAAAGGATATACCAATATTTCTATTCCTGAAATTGTAAGGGAATTATTTTCTTATGCAGATGGTTGTACAATGAGTGCAAAAAAAGATGCATTTGCAAATATTGGAGGTTTTTTAGCTATGCACAATGCGGAACTAGCTCTTCAATGTAGGAATATATTAATTATGACTGAAGGTTTTCCTACTTATGGAGGATTAGCCGGAAGAGATTTAGAAGCAATTGCCATAGGATTAATGGAAGTAATGGATGAACATTACTTGCAATATAGAATTAGAAGCATTGAATATCTTACCAATAAATTAATAGCAGCAGGAGTGCCTGTAATGCAACCAGCCGGTGGTCATGCCATTTATTTAGATGCCAAAGCGTTTTTGCCTCATATACCTGTTGAACAATATCCTGGCCAAGCACTTGTTGGGGCTTTGTATGTGCATGGTGGAATACGTGGAGTTGAAATTGGTTCTTTGATGTTTGGGAAATATAATAATCAGCATCAACTAATACCTGCTGCATTAGAGTTAGTAAGATTAGCCATACCACGCAGAGTATATACACAAAGTCATATAGATTATGTTGCAGAAGTAATTATAGAAGTATTTGAAAACAGAAACGAAATAGTAGGTTTATCCATTATAGAAGAAGCGCCTATATTGCGTCATTTTACTGCAAAACTTAAAACTATTTAATAAACCAATATTAGTTATAATCTTATCTTATTGAAATCATTTTCAAGAGTTATCTTTAAACTTATATTTTAAAAAATTTAGTTGAATGAAATTATTTATGGTTTTACTTGGAAGCAAACCAGCAGGAAGGCATACAGAACAGCATGATATTTTTTTTGGAATAGCCAATGAAATAAAAGAATTGACTCCTGAGTTTAAAGCGTTTTGGCCAGAAGCTGCAACTAGTATGCATGTAGACGGTTGGAGAGAGGTAACCCAAGTAGATGGATTTCAAGTGCAAATTTTACCAAAACAAGCGCAAAATAATGCCCAATTGCATCAATTGTATTTTATTAATTTAGGTGGCTATAAAAAAAATGAGTTTGAAGAGTTTCATTATAAAATGCTGGTAGCATCTTCCAATAAAGCCGATGCCATTCATAAAGCAAAAGAAACCGCTTTTTTTAAACATACCCATTTTGATGCAGCCAAAGCTCATATTGATGATAAATATGGGATAGATATTGATGATGTTTATGAAATTGAAGATGTATTAACAAATAATGCAAAAGAAAAATTTACTATACTATTAACACCCGCAACCTTTTCGGTTGAAGATGAATTGCACTTAGGATATTTTAAACTGAGTTCATTATAAAAAAATGTAGAAGGTTTGTGTATCATCGGTGCATTAAATAAGTATTTGTATTTAACAAAATTTTTTAAATGAAGATTATGAACAATATTTGCATTCATTAAGTGTATTAAATAGTTTTACTAATGATTGTTATTCTATTTCTCATTTCCCACTGGTATCTTTCTTTGTTTGGCCAAACCTTTTATTTGCATAGATATGCAGCGCATAAAATGTTTACCATGAATAAATTTTGGGAAAAATTCTGGTATATCTATTCATGGATTACTCAAGGAACTTCTTATTTAAATGCAAGGGCTTACGCTATTTTGCATAGAATGCACCATGCATATAGTGATACAGAAAAAGACCCACATACCCCTCATTTTTTTAAAGAAGTATTTACCATGATGATGCATACCAGAAAAGTGTACAATGGTGTGTTAACAGGTACGCTTGCTGTAGAAAAAAGATTCGATAAAAACTTTCCTATTTATCCAATAATAGATAAAGTAGCAGATAGTTGGGTTAGCAGATTATTTTTTGCTGGAATCTATATTGTTTTTTATATTTTCTTTGCCACACAATGGTGGATGTATTTATTATTACCTATTCATTTTTTAATAGGACCAGTTCAAGGTGCCATTGTAAATTGGGCAGGACATAAATACGGGTATAGAAATTTCCCTGGTGAAAAAGATCATTCTAAAAACACATTAATGATTGATTTTTTAATGATGGGTGAATTGTTTCAAAACAACCATCACCATGCAGGGGCACGCCCAAATTTTGCGGCTAAATGGTGGGAGATAGATCCCGTTTACCCAATCATTAAAATATTTAATTGGCTAGGTATTATTAAGCTGGTTCCTATAAAAGCAAAAAACTAATTCCATTTATTTTAAATCGGTTAATTGATTTTGAATAAAAAATTCAATTGCTTGTTGTTTTTGCAGATTGGTTAAATCTACCGCAATTAGTTTTTTATTGAACTCATTATTTAATTGAACTGTTTTTCTGATTCTATTAAAATCTATTTCGGCAATTTGTGCAACTAAAAATGTCTCTTTTTGCTTCCATGCTTCAGCTTCAATAATCATATCTGCCTGTCTTCCATTCACAACTAATTCATCAATCAATTTTTTTCTAAACTTAGTTTTGTAGGCTGCAATTAATTGAACTTTAGTTAAGGTATCATACGTTTTGATGTATCTGAGTTGGGTAATAGCACATCCATTTGCATTCATTCTATTAATAAGCTCTTTTGCTTTATCCCCAGTAATAGAAAGTGCTTTATATTTTTTTAGTACTTCTTGGTTTACTTCATTAGCTGTAGCAAAAATGTCATTGGTGTTGGCTTCTATCTTTCTTTTTTCCAATGTTGCCCAGTAATTTATTTGGCCAATTTTATTGGCAACTTCTTCAGAGATACCCAATTCTTTCATCAACATACCCTTTTCGCAGTATCCAAATAATTCTAGTTGTTCTTCTGGTGACCATTGCTGCCCTTGTACAAACATGATGGAGAAGATTAAAAAAACGGAAATGCTTACTATTCTTTTTTTCATATATCACTGAGTTTAGAAATTGTAAATTTTATGTTTATTTCTATAATGGTTGGTCAAATCTATTTGATGTAATTTTGTAATATTAATAAATAAAATTATGGAATCATTAAAAGATAAAGTGGCATTGGTTACAGGTGCAGGAAAAGGAATTGGAAAAGCAATAGCCATCGCTTTGGCTAAAGAAGGCGTTCATGTAGGTTTAATTGCAAGAACTGAAAGCGATTTGCAAAAATTGGCCATTGAGTTAACAACAATGGGCGTTAAATCTTTCATAGCCCCGGCCGATATCAGTAATATCAATCAAGTTAATACAGCGGTAGAAAAAATTGAAACTGCGCTAGGCCCAATCGATATTCTTATCAATAATGCAGGAACGGGCACTTTTGGTAAATTTTTAGAGTTGTCTCCAGAAGTATGGGAACAGCAAGTAAAAGTGAATTTATTTGGGGTATATTATACAACCAGAGCGGTATTGCCACAAATGATGAGGCGCTTAACTGGTGATATTGTAAATATCTCTTCCACAGCAGGTTTAAAAGGAGCTGCAATTACAAGTGCTTATAGTGCTTCTAAGTTTGGAGTAATGGGATTAACAGAGTCTTTAATGCAAGAAGTACGAAAGTATAATATTCGGGTTACTGCAATGGCCCCCAGTACAGTTGTAACAGAATTAGCCGTTTCCGCTAACTTAATCAACAATAATGAAGAGCGAATAATGCATCCAGAAGATTTTGCAGAATTGATTATTGCGCAACTAAAATTAAATAGGCGGGTATTTGTTAAAGACAGTTCTATTTGGTCTACTAATCCGTAAGAGTGCATTCGATCATCAAAAAAAAATTACAGGATGCTTAAATCTTAATAATCTATGATGAAAGAGTGACTACTTTGGTACTTTTATTTGTGTAAATTTAAGCAAATCCAAAGTAATGAAAACCTTTATTACTGCCCTCCAATATTTGTTTGCTTTTTTATTATTGTTAAACACAGGGTGTAAAAAATCTTTCAACTCTGTATTGGGTTCTTCGGAAAAAGTTTATACAACAATTGATAGAACCATTATTCCAGCAAATGCTTACACACTTCCTTTATTAATTGGCCCCAATGATGTTTCAAAATTTACACAATACGGATTTGGTCTTTGGGACTTTGGTCCTGGAATACCCTATCAAAAACGATTAGACCTTGCTCCCCTAGGTTATGATGGTAACGATGTTAGTAATGAAGCTGTACTAGTTAATTTCTTTTCACTTTCTGATATTCATATAACAGATAAAGAGTCACCAGCACAAGCTATTTATTATGGATATAAATGGAATATAATATCTGGGTATTGTCCTGCAATGTTGTATTCAACACATATGCTTGATGCAGCTGTAAATACCGTTAATGGCTTACATAAAGCCAACCCATTTGATTTTGGTCTTTCGCTTGGTGACGCAATTAATAGTGCCCAATACAATGAACTAAAATGGTATATAGATGTGATGGATGGGAAAATAATAAATCCAGATTCTGGAGAAAAAGATGATCCTAATCCAGGATCCAGTAATGATTATCAAGATGCATTTAAAGCGGTAGGTATTGATCCCTCTATAAAATGGTATCAAGCACTGGGAAACCATGATCATATTTGGATGGGAATGTATCCTCCCGATAGTTATGTTCGGGATAAAATGATTGGAAGTACTATTTTAGAATTAGGGAATATTTTTACTGATAAGAGGGGATTAGCCACTCGTGGTTTTTATATGGGTGCTATTGATGGTAAAACAATCAATGGGGATATTATTGGAGCAGGACCTGTTAATAGTTTTTCAGCAGCACCTTCTGTTCCGTCCGATAAAAATAGGTATCCTGTTTCTAAAAAAGAAGTAATTGCAGAAATGCTAAAAAGTACAAGTGCACCATTTGGTCATGGATTTACGCTGGCAATGGCAAGCAGTGGTTTTGCAAATTATACATTTGAACCCAAGGCAGATCTTCCTATTAAAGTGATTGTTTTAGATAATACCAATGATGCCGATAAACCAGTAACCGATGCGTATGGAAAAGGGATACTAGATCAAGCACGGTATGATTGGCTAGTAACAGAGTTAGATAAGGGGCAAGCTGAGGGGAAATTAATGATTATTGCTGCTCATATTCCGTTGAAAGTAAAGTTAGATCCATCAACGTTTATAGGTCAAGCGATGGTTTGGAGTAAAGACTCTTATAAGAATGAAGATGATGTTTTAACAAAGTTGCATACCTATCCAAATTTACTTTTATGGATTTCAGGACATAGGCACTTAAGCACAGCTACAGCACAACCTTCAACTGATATAACAAAACCAGAATTGGGTTTTTGGGAAGTTGAAACACCCTCTCTTCGTGAGTTTCCACAGCAGTTTAGAACATTTAAAATTACCCGGAATAGTGATAATACTATTTCAATATTTGCAACTAATATAGATCCAATTATACCTGTTGGTTCATTAGTATCAAAAGCAAGATCTTATGCTGTTGCTGCCAATCAGTTGTTTAAAATTGTACAAGACCCCATGCCAACAGGAGTAGTAAATGTTGAATTGATTAAAAAATTAAGTTCAGAAATGCAACAAAAAATAAAAGGATTAGGAACTCCTATTAAATAAATTACTTAGTTAATATTTTCTTTTTTAACCATGCACGCACTGGAGCATCATATAGTTTCAATGATGCGTAAGCTATTAAAATGAACAAGCAAAATAAACCAATAGCAACGGGCAAAATTTCTTCAGCTGTTGGTTTGTTTTTTACTACCCACATAGTATAGATGTAAATAAAAGGGTAATGAATAATATAAATTGGGTAAGAGATTTCTCCCGAAAATTTGCAAATACGCGCCCATACGCCTGTTATTTTACCACCTGCACCAATAGCTACAATGATAGGGAAAGCGAAAATGATACATACTGCTTCATAAATTCCATTATAAGTTAATGTTGGCAAGAAGAATAATATCATCAACAAAATTGAAGCTATTGGGAAGGCAAATGGTAGCTGAACTATTTTATTGGATCGAAAAAGCAATAAACCAGCAAAAAAAGGAAACAACATTCTAATAAATGCAATCCAAATAGTTTCAAAACTCCAACCAGTTGCAACATCTCCATGCCAGGCTGCAGTTAATGTTAATGCTACGCCGGCAATTATAACCAAAATCCACAAAGCCAATTTCCCCATTTTTCTTACAAACAAGGCGTATAAAATGTTGGCAACGTATTCTTGTAGTAATGACCAATGTGGCCCATTTAGCGGATGGGTTTCTGCCCAACCACGAATATCAGGGGCCGGTAATAAAGTAATACTCAACACAAAAACGCCAATCAATTTTAGAACTGTAGTGTTCGCCATTCCATTGGTGTAAGGATCTAAATAAAAACAAATAACACCAATTATTAAACTTAATACTACCATTGGGTGAAGCCGGATTAGTCGGATAGTGAAAAATTCTTTTATCGACATATTATTCCAGCGATCATCATAAGCATAACCAATAACAAAACCAGAAAGCAAAAAGAAAAAATCTACTGCTAAATAGCCATGATGCATAGGGTGATTGGCAGGAACAGGATATAAAGCTTCAAACAAATGGAAAATCACTACTAAAATGGCTGCTACTCCACGAAGTCCATCTAAAATGGGATAATGTGGTTTTGATTGTAATGTATTGTTCATTACAGTGTATTTAGGTTATTGATTTTTTATAACGGTTTCAAGTGCAAGAGTAATCATGGGAATCAAGGCAGTTTCTCTAGCTGCAGGGCTAATTTTTTCATGTGTAGGAATAATATCCGAAACAGTTAAAATACAAGCAGCTTCTTTTTGTAAATATTGTGCATTGGCAAATAATGCAAAGGATTCCATTTCCACAACAGGGCAATTATATTTTGTAGCAATGGCTGGTATGGATTGATCTTTTCTATAAAAAATATCACTGGAATGCACTGTATCTTTTTTGATGCTATAACCTAAATGCGCTGCAGTTTCATTGATTAATTGAAATGCTTTGCCTTGTGCAGCAATAGTATGCTCATCATTTCCCCATGCAAATTGTGCGTAAGTAGATTCGCTTGCTGCAGATGAAGCATTAATTAAATCCAATACTTTTAAATCTCTGGTATATGCACCACAAGTTCCAATACGTATAATACTTTCTACTTTGTATTCTGTATAAAGCTCAAAAGAATAAATTCCAATTGAAGCGCAACCCATTCCACTTGTGCCAATGGTAATTTGTTTATTCTTATACCAACCAGTATAAAAAAAAGCATTTCTAATTTCACTTACTTTAACAACTTTTTCTAAGTAATGATCTGCAATAAATTTTGCTCTTAATGGATCTCCTGCTAATAATACATTGGGTGCAATTTCTCCTACAGAAGCACTAATATGTATGCTCATTGTTTATTTTTCTTTTAGGAATAAAGTATAGAAAAAAATCATTCTATTTAAATCATCAATACCAATGCGTTCGTCAATCCCATGAAAACCTTTAGCATCTTGCATTGCAGCAAAATTAAGCACTGCATCACTAAATCCTCTAAAGTATCTGGAATCGGTAGCCCCAACCATTAAATACGGCGAAACAATTACATTGGGAACACTACGATTAATGATGGATTCTATTTTTTTAAATGCAGGGTTTGTGAAACTAGTAGAAGTAGAAGGCTCCATGAGTGAAATAGTTTGTTTTTGTACTATTACACGTTCATCGTTTATAGCATTTTTTATAAATTTTACTACATCCTCACTGGTTTCGCCAGGAAGTATTCTACTATTAAAAGTGGCTTTGGCAACAGATGGTATTACATTGTCTTTTATGCCAGCTTTAACAATGGTAGGCACTAATGTTGTATGAATCAGTGCATTCGTTTCTTTCGATTTTTCTAATTTGCTAATTAATATTGGTTTAAATAACCATAAATTACTTAATGCCATTTGGCTAATAAAAGATTCAGCTTGTCCTGTTCTATTAAATAGTTCCTCAATAGCAGGGGTTATTTTAGCCGGCATTTGCTTTTGTCTAATTTTTTCAATGGATTTATTTAGCACATCAATAGCTGTTTCGGGAAAAGGCATAGAAGAGTGTCCACCAGGAATTTCAACAGTAAGGTCTACATTCAAATAGCCTTTTTCTCCAGTTCCAATAATAGCAATAGGTCTTTTTAATTGTTTAAAATGTTGGGCATCAATTTGACCACCTTCATCTAATACAAGTGCAGGATTAATATTATTTTCTTTAAACCATTTTGAGAATGTACCAGCACCTTTTTTACCAGAAACTTCTTCATCATGGCCAAAACACAAATAGATGGTACGTTCTGGGGTAAAATTTTCTTTCAGCAATTGTTCTACTGCTTCTAATATTCCAATTACCGCGGCCTTATCATCTACGGCACCTCTTCCCCAAATGGTATCATTGGCAATCAATCCACTAAAAGAAGGGTGTTGCCATTTACTTTCTGCCACTGCTTCAACAGGTACCACATCCATATGACCCATTAGTACATAAGGTTGTAACCCACTGTTTTTTCCTTTCCAAGTAAATACATAACTAAATTCATTAAAGATTTGCCTATTTAATAGTTTATGTGTTAATGGGTAGGTGGTTTCTATAAAATGCTTAAACTTTATAAATTCGGCAGTATCAATTGCCAACGTATCGCCAAAAGAAACTGTTTTTATTTGAATGGCTTTGCTTAAATGAATACTAGCCGAATCATTTTTGCCATACAGGGTAATAGGTTGGTTCTTCGTAATTGGTTTACCAAAACGAATGGTATTAACAACAACAATACCTATCAAAACAAATAATACAATAAGAAGGAAATAGAATAAACGTTTTATCATAGTAAGAATTTTGTTGAAGAAAGGTAGTAAAAATATGTAGCTAACAGTTCCCTAAATTTGTGCAGCAGAGGAAATCATCCATTTTAATAGTCCCACAAATGAATAAACGATTTATTTTTCTTTCTATGGTAGTTTTAAGTTTTGTAAGTTGCAATAAAGGCAATGCAACTACCATTGATCAACCAATTGCTGATACTGTTTTTTTTGCAAAAGGAGCAGATATTGGTTGGCTCAGTGAAATGGAAACTGCCGGAATTCAATTTTATAATACCAATGGAACCGCAACAGATTGTATTCAATTATTAAAAAATGTTGGAATTAATTCAATCAGATTAAGGGTTTGGGTAAATCCTACTGATGGATGGTGTGGAACAGCCGATGTTGTAAAGCAAGCAAAAAGAGCTGTTGCTACAGGGATGAAAATAATGATTGATTTTCATTACAGTGATTTTTGGGCCGATCCTGGAAAACAAAATAAACCCAAGTCTTGGCAAAATTTAACGGCTAGTGAATTAAATGATGCTGTTTACACCCACACTAAAACGGTTATGCAAGCTTTAAAAGAAAATGGAGTTGTTCCTACTTGGGTTCAAATAGGGAATGAAACAAATGATGGAATGTTATGGGAGGAGGGAAGAGCTTCTACCAATATGGCACAATTTGCTGCCATGATAAAAGCAGGTGTGAAAGCGGTAAAAGAAGTAAGTATAACCTCTAAAACAATTGTACATCTATCCAATGGGTATAATAACATCATGTTTAGATGGATGTTTGACGGATTAACATTACATGGAGTAGAATGGGATGTAATTGCCATGTCTTTGTATCCAACAAAAGATAATTGGAACCAATTAAATGAGCAGTGTTTATTGAATATGCAGGATATGATTAGCAGGTATGGAAAAGAAGTGATGATTAGTGAAGTAGGTATGGAAGTTACAGAGCCATTGGCATCTAAACAGTTTTTAAAAGACATTATTAGTAAAACAAAATCATTAGCCAATCACAAAGGTTTGGGAGTGTTTTATTGGGAGCCACAATCGTATAATAGCTGGAAGGGATATACATTGGGGGCATTTGATGTAACTGGTAAGCCTACCATCGCAATGGAAGCTTTTATGCAGTGATATGCATACGTTTCTATTGCAAAATAGTACATGCAGAAACAGCGCGTTTGTGCTGATGTAAATATAGTAGATAAAAAAAGGGCCATTCAATAGTTGAATAGCCCTTGTATTGGGGGATAAAAATTGTTTATTTCTTTTTAGTAATTGGTTGCTTTAATTCTTGAATAGCAAGCTTAGGAACCATTACTTTATGTACTTTTTCAACAACAATATCTTTCATTAATTTAAATGTTTCTGCAAGAACGGTTTGTTCTGCATTTCCAAATTTTATTGTGTATGAGCCAGCGTCTGCAATAAATGCAGATAAGGAAGTATTAAATGAAGTTAATTGTGTAGGTGTGATGGTGAAATTAAGTTCTTGTGATTCTCCTGGTTGTAAGATTTTTGTTTTTGCAAATCCCTTTAACTCAGATGCAGGTTTATCTAATTTATTTACAGGCGCGCTGATATACATTTCGGCAACTTCTTTTCCTGCAACATTTCCTGTATTGGTTATGGTTAAACTTACTTGTATTTGATCATTCATTACAGGAGAACTTATTTTTAAATTACCCATGTTAAATTTGGTATAGGATAAACCGTATCCAAAAGGATATGCAGTAGGAATGTTGAAACTACTGAAGTATCTATAACCAACATAAATACCTTCTTCATATATTACTTCTGCATCCACTTGTTTTTGACCAAATAAACCACCTTTAGCAGAACCAGGAATTTCTCTACCTGGGAAATTCTTAGCACTATAATCATCGCTTAATTTAGTTGGAAAGGTAGTAGCTAGTTTACCAGATGGATTTACTTTTCCTGCAAGTACATCTGCAATAGCATTTCCTCCTTCTAAACCAGGATGCCAAGCCAATAAAATGGCATCAACTTGATCTCTCCACTTCATAACATCAATTACACCACCAATATTTAAAGTAACTATTACTTTTTTATTTTGTGCATGAAAAGCATCCGATACCATTTTAATTAAGTTGCTTTCTTTTTCGGTGAGATAATAGTCATCTTTTTCTTTACGATCATTTCCTTCACCCGCATTTCTTCCAATGGCAATCACAGCTATTTCCGAAGTTGAAGCGGCTTTATTGATCATTTCATTACTCACATTCATTTCTTCAATAGGCTTAATAGGGCTCATTAATTCTTCAATCAAACTGCGTTTTGGTTGCTTTACTTTTTCAAGATGCATATAGTTTATATATGCTCTAAAAATGTTTGTATTTAATCCATAGCCAGCATTAAATAAACCATTTGCCAATGCAACTGTATACATTTTAGTTACGTCTCCACTGCCAGTTCCGCCAGCAACAAGGTCTAATTGATTGTTTCCAAATAAGGCAATATTGTTGTTTAACTGAATAGGTAGTGCATTGTTTTCATTTTTTAATAAAACCATACTTTCTGAAGCAGCACTCCGAGATAGTTTTGCATTTTCACTTAATGGTGGGTTATCACTAAATTTGTATCCTTTAAAACTAGGCGTTTTTAAAATGATGTTGAGAATTTCTGCAATATTTTGATCTAATACTTTTTCATCTAGTTGATTATTTTTTATTGCATCTTCTACTTCTTTCTTTTGTTTTGATATGCCTGGCATAATTAAGTTATTGCCAGCTATTTGTTGTGCCACAGCACTCTTGCCACCAAACCAATCGGTCATTATAAAACCTTTGTAGCCCCACTCATCTCTTAGTATGGTGCGCAATAATGCTGGATTCTCCGAAGTATATGGGCCATTTACCAAATTGTAAGAACTCATAATTGTCCAAGGATTAGACTTCTTAACTGCAATCTGCCATCCTTTTAAATAAATTTCTCTCATAGCTCTTTCGCTCATGATGGTATTAACCGAATTTCTGTTGGTTTCCTGGTTATTGGCAAAAAAGTGTTTGGCAGAAGTTCCAACACCACTTTGTTGAATACCATTAATCATGGCAGCAGCTATATTTCCAGTAATAACAGGGTCTTCAGAATAGTATTCAAAATTGCGCGCTCCAAGAGGATTGCGATGAATATTCATACCAGGCCCAAGTAATATATCAATTCCATATTCTTTTACTTCGGCACCCAAGGCAATGCCCACTTTATTTACCAAGGCAGTATCCCAGCTAGAAGCCAATAATGTACCGATGGGCCATGCGGTAGCATAATATAAACGACTCTTGCCACCATTAAAAGCGTGAAGCCCTGCAGGACCATCACAAACTACCAATGCAGGAATACCTAAACGCGGAATAGCGGCGGTGGTACCTGCGGCACCCGTTACTCTTTTTTGTGCATCTGTTGGAATAAGATTAGCACCAGGCATTGGCATACCAGGAACATACATTCCTTGTCCTATTAATAAGTTGATCTTTTCCTCTAAGGTCATTGCATTAATAACTTCACTGACAGAGCTTTTTCCTAATTGAGGAATAGCTTGTTGAGCAAACAAATTGGTTGTGCTAAAAAGAATGAACAGTAAGGCAAGTGTTTTGGTAAAATAAATTTTCATGGCGAGAATCGTGTTGGGGTAAATATTTATTGAGTCAATATGACACAATAATAATCTTTTTTGTTTACTTTACAAAAAATGCGTTCTTCGAAATAATTATGGATATAAATAATGTAGATACTAGCCTATTTATGCCTGGGCTATCGGTAGATAATGTAATTTTTGGATTTCATGATAATCAACTAAAAGTATTGCTTTTAGCATGTAAAGACCATAAACATTGGATGCTACCAGGTGGATATATTTTGAAAGAGGAATCGGTAGATGCTGCAGCAGAACGAGTGCTATTAGATCGTACAAGCTTGAAAAAAGTATATTTACAAGAGTTTAGTGTATTTGGAGATCCAAGACGTTCTAGAGAAAGTTTAATCAAGGGGTTGATGAAATCTATGGATTTGGATACCGAACTACATAAATGGTTTTTGCAAAGATTTATTACCGTTGGCTATTATTCCTTGGTAGAATTTGAAAAAGTTACACCTGTTCCAGATCCTCTCTCCTTATCTTGCGATTGGTTTGATATAGATAAATTACCACTATTAATTTTTGACCATAAGACAATAATTCATGGTGCTTTAACGGCTATGAGACAGCACTTAAATTATCAACCAATTGGGTTGAATTTATTACCTGCTCATTTTCCATTAAAAAGTTTACAATCAATTTATGAAACTATATTAGGGAGAAAATTAGACCGACCTAATTTTAATAGGAAAATGCTATCATTGGGTGTATTAACAAAAAAAGAAAAACTATACACAGGTGCAGCACACAAAGCTCCTTTTTTGTACAGCTTTAATAAGAAAGTATATTATAGATTATTGAAAGAAGGGATAAATGAAATGTTTTAAAAATAAGCATGGGCGTTGCTAATCTTTATTTATAATTAAATAATATAGGGAATAGGTAGGTTACTATTGCAGACCAAATGCCATATATTGGAATGAATAAGGCAATGGTATTGCCAATATTTTGCACATACAATTTATTATTTAAGGTTAAGAATAATTTGTAAGCAACTAAAATTAGGTTAATAAAAATTAGTAAGTTTCCACCTAAAACAGCCATTCTATTGGGTGTAATTCCAAATTCAGTAATACGAAACGCAATGGCAGAGAGAGCAATTGCATTAGAAATAATGGTTAGTATAGAAAGTAAAAAAAGAAATAATAAATTCAGTTTTATATTTGCATTTTTACTGGCTTCTGTAACTGAAAATAATATAATGGCCATAACGCCAATTAGTAATGCGTTGAATAATAATAAAAAATTTCGGTCATTATAAATATCTTTTTTAGTATAAACTAACGCTAACAAAAAAACTAACATGGTTATTAAAACTAATGGGGTAAATATTTTTGCAATTACAGGAGATATTTTATTTACCAATTGAGGATTATTCTGAACCAAATGAGTTGCTAAAATTGGAATTGCCGATACCCCCCATATTGCAATATGTTTGGCATAAAATGTTTCAATATTAAATCCGATTAGCGTAAATAAATTAATGGTAATTGCAGTAAACAATACCCCAGAAAGTACCATAATTGAAGCCATTACCACAAAGTCACCATTGAAATGGAGGTAGTTAATTATTTTCTGTTGATCCTTCAAATCCCCACCTATAAAGGAGTATGCAAGTATGGACCATAAAAAAATAGGCAAATGAATGCAAGCCAATAAAATAGAATCACTTGTAGGATTATCTGGTAAGCTATTCATATATATAACGGCCAGCAGTATAGAAATTAGGGGTAGTATCCATTGATTGAAACTAGATTTTTGTTTCCATAAAAAATAAACCATCAACATGGGGAACCCTATCAATCCTATATTACGCATGTAAAAGAAATCTTCTTTAATATGGGTGTAATGGGGAAGTTTAGCAATCATACCAGTAATGAATGTTGCTAAAAGAACAAAAACAATATCTTTATTTTGACCCCAATTAATTTCATCTTGAGTAAAATTCAATCGTTCATTCCAAATTTGAGCAGTTGTGTGTTGTTGAATTTCTGGAAAAATATCTGAGAATACTCTTTGGAAAAGGGCTTTGTTCTTTCTGTATAATTTTTCTAACTCAGCTGGGTTATTAATTTGTTGAATGATTGCTTCTTTTGTAATGCTAAATTCTTTGTCATATTTATTTTGGCTAGTAGTTTGCATATAATTTTTCATTTCTTGTATTTAAAATAAATAATGATTCCAAAAACAAAGAGGAAAATATTGAATAATGCCGATTCATTTAATATAACTTGTATACAATCTAGAGATTATGCATTATCAGGTTAAGTTAACCACAATCAATGATAAACTAACATTCTTTATTCCTGATCCTGAACAGGTAAAGAATACTTATAATGTTTTATTGGAAAATGATCACTCAACTCCCTTTCCATTTTGGGCAAAAATTTGGCCTTCTGCAAAAGCAATCTGTTTGTTTCTAGAAAAAGAGCCGCAATGGATTCAAGGCAAAAATGTGTTGGAAATAGGAGCAGGTATTGGATTGCCCTCTTTCACCTTAGCACCACTTGCATCATCTATCATCATTAGTGATTATTCAACAGAAGCTATAGCACTTATCCAAAAAAACATTCAACACCTGCAATTAAAAAACGCAACAGCATTGTGTTTAGATTGGAATCATTACCCAACAACAATTGAGGCAGATACTATTTTATTATGTGATATTAATTATGACCCTATTGAATTTAAACCCCTGTTCAAATTGATTCAACATTTTTTATTGAAAGGATCTACCCTCATTATTGCTACACCCTATAGGATTACAGCCGTTCCCTTTGCTGATACATTACAACCATACATTAAAAGGATAGAATGGGAAACGATTACCGAAGAAAATCAGCTTGTTGAAATTAGTATCATGATACTATCAAGATAAAAAGGATTATACGTTTTAGTATAATCCTTTTGTTTACGCACTTTATTCATTTAAATGCAGCTTCAATTAAATACCAGTTACTTTTTCACCAGTTTTAAGTTTGGCTTTTAACTGGCGCTTTATAATTTTTAAATCCCTGAAATATCCAATGGTACCAATATCAACATAAAGACCAATCCCACCCATTTTATTTTTACCAAGCATTTTATCTACTATAAAACTTGAATATTTCATATCATTAATAAACAACTCAGCAGTTTCTCCATTTACTTCAATACGCATGGTAATCCATTCATTCAATGCAACAGGAGCAGAACCTTCATATTTAAATGGTGCAATTTTACGAAGTGTGTCAAACTTAGCATTTGGATAAGACATGTATTGAACAGTATGATTTCTAAAAAGTTGATTACTCGCTCTACCCACTTTAGGTCTTAAGTAAATACCTTCAAATGCAGAATCGTCTTCTTTAATTTTAAAATATACTCCAATAAAACCCGCAATTCCACTATACGGTGCTGGATTTTGCAATTGACTATATACTTTCACTTCAATAGTACCATTTTCAAAATCGTTCAAGTTAGCAAGACGGGCATAATGTGGCTCATCTACTGTTTTCTCAATATTAGTAGAGTCAAAAGGAATAGCTTTTAAATCTCTTTCAATTTTCAATACTTGCTTATTTTGGAAAATAATTGTTTCGCCTACTACATTGTGTAATTCAAAAGTTTGTTTTCCAAGATTTAGTTTTTTCCATTGAGCATGATTCTTACCAGTTGATTGTGCATTTACAAACACTGTTAAACTCAAAAGGAAAATTACAAATGAAATGGATGGTAAGTTTCTTTTGGTGATACTTGATAAGTAATTTTTCATGCCGTTTAATTTTTACGAAGTTAACTTACATAGTATACTTTTGTAACTAATATAGTAAAAACAAGTAACCAAATGGTAACTACTAATTTTGAACCCAAATTTATCAATAACCCCTTGAGTTGTCCTGTAACGAGGGCAATGAGTATTATAGGCGGTAAATGGAAGCCCATCATTTTAAATTGTATTGGAGAAAAGAAAATTCGGTTTGGAAAATTGAATCAAATTATACCCTCTATATCAAATAAAGTATTGGCTAGTGAATTAAAAGAGTTAGAGCTTTTTGGATTGTTAACTAGAACTGAGTTTACAGAAATGCCTCCAAGGGTAGAATATGAGCTTACTAAAGCTGGTAAAACATTAATCCCGATTCTTCATGAACTGGCCAATTGGGGTAATTCTACTATTGCGAAGAAAATAATAAAAGAGTTTGACTAATGGTCATAGCTAATTACCCTTGAAATTTTCCAACTGCCATTATCATTTTTCCAAATCATTAAAAATTTGAAAGTGCCTATTTCAAGTTTTCCATTTTCAATATGACTAAATTGATGCTTTCCAATTTCAATAGCACCATAGCCCTCAATTGGGTGAACTTCTAAACTTTCTTTAATAAGATTTCTTTTTAAGTCATAATCTCTATTAAAAATAGACTGAAAATTTATAAAAACTTTTTCATAGCCAATTAAGCCACCATTATCTTGATACCACTCAAGGTCATTTGTGAAATATGTTTTCATCAAATCTAGATTCTTTGAATTATATGCTGAAAATAGAGAGCTATCAAGTTGAGCTATTTTATTAAAAAGTGCCGTTTCAGTATTGGCTACTTTTTTTTCATTTTGGCTTTGCGCTACTATACTAGAGTAAATTAAAAATCCACTTTTTGCAACTTCGCCACCAATTCAGTATCAAAAAGTTCTAAAGACAAAACCATATCCTTTACCGTCTCTTTATATATTTTAAAATGAGATGTTAATATGTGGGAATGATATGCTTCCAAATTTGCATATACTTCCATTATAGTTATCAAACTCGAATCCTTTTTGTCCGCTACAACTGTATAAGATAATACACCTGGCTCCAATCTGATTGCGGCATTCATCTGCTCTTTTAAGGCAACTTTGTATTGCGCTAATTGCTTAGCATCAATTTTGATTTTTGCAATCCGGTACATATAATTATTGGCTTGTGCATTTGTATTTAAAGAAATCAAATTGAATAAACTCATAAACAGCGCGGCGAGAATGATTCGGTTCATACTTAATTTAAAAAAGGTTATACTATAAAAGTATAAACTTTTTTTTATGGCTCCTCTTATTAACAGAAACTAAAACTATTATTCCTTGATTGAGTTTATTACTATTAGAAAATTTAGGAGTTATACCTAGTGTAAAAGTGCAGGAGGTTGCAGCTACTATATTGTTTAGTCATAATGAAATCTGCACTTGGCAATTTGAATCTCATCGTCTACAACCCTGTAAATTAACCGGTGTTCCTCATCAATTCTTATAGACCAGAATCCGGCATAATTAAAACGTAAAGCTTCGGGTTTGCCTATTCCTTCATAAGGGCTTCTTGAAATGTCTTTTAATAATTCATTGATTCGCTTAAGCTTTTGTTTATCGTTTTTTTGCCAAAAAAGATAATCCTCCCAAGACAGTTCTGTAAAAACGAACTTCATTAATCAATTGGTTTTTTATAAAGTTTTTTGCCAGCTTTTAATTCTTCAATCGATGTATCTAATCTTTGTTGATTAGTGCGGGATGATAATTCATGTTGGGTGGTTTTAAGCGAATTGTACTCATCCAATGAAATAACAACAACGCCGGTATCTTTTCCGCGGTTGATGATTAGGGTTTCAAAGCTTTGTGTCACCTTGTCCAGATAGCCTTTGGTATCTTTACGAAAATCTGAAAGTGTAGTTGTTAACATAATTGAACTTAATTATGTACAAATATATGTACATGATTATAAGTAATCCAAATAAAAAAGGCTATACTATCAAAGTATAACCTTTTTTTAAGCTCCCCATAGTATTATATTATCGAACCAATTTGCCGAAGATTTGGCTAGAATATATGACTTAAAAGGGTTTATAAGGGTTGAGCCGCTACCAGTATAACCATACTCTTAAACCTAGGAGGTCTAATCTTACTAATTCTATATCCTAATGTTTACTTGAACTTATGTTTAAATAATGCTATAAATAAAAATAATACCCAAAGGGAAGCAATGGGGCTTAAAATAATGACCTGCGGGCTACTTTTATACTGAGCCTACTCTATCATTTATATGATTCGTAAAATTATTAATAGGGCAAACGCCATGGTAGTTATGATAATAAGCCCAAAAAATACAAGAGTCTCTAAAAGCTTGTCATTTATAGATTCTTTTATTTTTCTTATTGGTTCAATCTCTAATTTAATTTTTATCTGAAAAAGAAATGTGAACAATATAGTTCCTAGTAAAAGATAGAGCCTATGACTAATTCCAGATTTAAAATAAAGGAGATTATAATTAGGAAATTCTGTAATACGTAGGTTATCGTGCCCAATTTCAAATCTATGTTTTTCAAATCCATTTAATGGACAATCTACAATCATAATACCTATAGTATTTGTTTGAGCCATAAAACCAGCCTCTACTTTGTAGTGTATTATAAATAGAATCACAACCATTACCAGAAATGCAACTAATACTTGAATTATCAGTTTTGTGGAGATTTTAACCACAAATGGTCTATTTGTAATCATAAATTGTACAATATTGTATGATTCTAACTTAGAATCTCCTTTTTCTACAGTTTTGGAACTTGATACATATATACCTTTTCCTCACTAGAATTTGCTCCTGCATTTGTAAAAACATTGTAGTTTATACCTCCAGTTACTGTTATTGGTAAACTTGTATTTAGTCTAGTTAATCCAAAACTAATTGAACTTCCAGTAAAATTTTGTGCTGTTGAGCCTTCTGAAAACCCATACGTTGCAATAGCTAATACTCCATTGACTGGAGTCTCCTGCCTATCTGTTAACGGAAGTCGGAATGTTTTTTTTGATATTGGCTCAGTTGTGTTTATAGTAACATTAACGTAATTAGCAGAGTAATTTACTGTGAAACTAGCGTTTGGATCACTTCCATTAGTACTGTTAGTTACGAAACTTGATTTTTCCCAATAAAGAGTTCCTCCTTTATAAGTACCACTAATTTTTTCAATACTGATATCATTATTTGTTAAATCGGAAACAACGTCTTTATTGCATGAATTTAGACTTATCCCAATAAAAAGTAGAACCACGCATAAATAAAGACTTTTCATGTTCCTTATATTTAATTTATTGGATTATTATGATATGGAATTCCTTTGAAACAAAATTAAGGATAATTATCCCTATGGCAAATTATTCTTAAAGTATCCCTTTACAGTGTGAAAGCACTGCATAAAAGAACTTACTATCGTAATGATGATTTTCTCTTAAATATTGGGAAACGAGTAAGGCAACTTCGTTTAGAAAAGGGGCTTACACAGATGGATTTGGCTTTTAAATGTAACGATAAAGACTATTCTCAAATTAATCGTTTGGAGCTAGGTAAGATTAATTTTTCTGTTTCTTATTTGCAACTTATTGCTGATGCATTAGGAGTGAAGCCAATGGATTTATTGATTTTTGACTGATTTTTTGCTCTTCATTTTCAACAAATATTTTTTAAGACATTGAAAATCAATTATTTAATAAATTGAGCGGGCTAATTATAGTTAAATTATACGTCAAATGATGTTTGTATTACTATAAATTATACCTTTGCGTTCAAATTAAAAAATATGGTTATGGAGAAACAAATTGAAAATTGGCAGATAACTAGCAAAGAGCTTTATATAAAAATGGCTGAATTAGGAATGAAAGTAAATACTAATTCCGAGGAATATAAGGGTATAAACACTAAATGGTTCACGAATAAAGACCTATCAAACATTAGTTATAGAACAATTAATTATTGGGACGAAAAAGGGTATTTAAATGGAGAAAAAAAGGCAGGAACTAAGTGGAGAAAATTTGACTTTTATCAATTAATCTGGATTCATATGTTGGATAAACTCCGACAAATGGGTGTTTCAATAGATATTGTAGTACCTCATATTTTTAATGCTTATGGATTTATTCCACAATTGAATGACGAACAAAAATTAAGTATTAGAAATTCCTTAAAAGCTCCTTTAAAAGGGGATTTTGATAAGATGTATGGAAACGCTTTAAACTTTCAAACTATTTTTAGATTTTGGGTTAACTATGCAACTTTTCTTAAAAAAGAAGTGGCAATTCGATTTTACTCCGATGGATCAATACAAACGCTTACCGAGGACGATATTTTAATAAAACAAAAAAAATCACTTTCGTTTATTTCAATTTCTGTTAACGAATTAATCAATCAATTTCTTGAACAAAAGTCGGTTGAAATAATAGGAAATGTTGAAATACTTTCTTCGAATGAGTTAGAAGTAATTAAGCATTTAAGAAACAAAGAAATAGTTGAATTAAGTGTAACTAAGCAGAATGGTGAATTAATTAAGCTTGAATCAAAATCAGTTATTCAAGATATGGAGTTAAATAAGCGTTTATATGAATACATAATGACTCCATATGAAAAAATTGAGTTTATTACCAATGCTGGTAAAACATCCACTTTTATTAGAACAATCAATAAAAAACTAAATTAAATGGTACTGAAAAAATCAGACTTATGGTGTTACAATGATCGTCTACCAAAAACCTTGGAGGCTATCACATCCCTCGTGCTAAATGTTACCGATAGAATTATTTGAAAAAGTATTTCACACCAAGGAAGATGAACAAAAGTATTCTAAAAAAGAAATTGCTGAGATAAGAGACATTCTTTATCAGCTTGCTAATATTGAATATTCAGAATATAAATCAAAAGTAAATGGAAACGAACGTAGTATTATATATCAGAGTTTCGACAGATGAACAAAGGGATAAGGGCTTTAGCCTCCCAGCCCAAGAAAGTAAACTCAGAGATTTTTGTAAAAAAAAGAATTGGAATATTTTAGAAATATTTTCTGATGATTTTTCAGCTAAGAATGGTTTTGTAAGACCAGGATATATTAATCTCAAAGAATTCTTGAAAAAGAATAGAAAACAAATTGAGTTTTTATTATTTACACAGTGGTCTAGATTCTCTAGAAATGCAACAGAATCATATAGAGAAATAGCTGAATTGAATAAAATGGGGATTGAAGCTAATGCTATTGAGCAATGGTCAAATTCTGGAATACCAGAAGATGGATATATGAGGGCAATAAATTTAATTGGACCACAGATTGAAAACGAAAGATTATCGTTAAGAACAAAAGATGGAATGAGGCAAGCACTAAGGCAAGGGCGTTGGCTTTGGAAAGCTCCTTATGGTTATATAAACGATACTATTACCAAAACAATCTATCCTAATCCTCAAAATAGAGATATTCTAATTTTTATTTTCTCAACATTTGAAACTGGCGCATATACAATGGAAGAAGTAAGGAGAATGGCAATAGAAAAAGGGTTTCCTTTATCTAAGCAATCATTTATTGATTTACTTTCTAACTCCTTATATGCTGGCTTAATTCCTGAAAAGGACGACAAAAAAAGAATCGTGGCTAATCATAAAGGAATACATGAACCATTAATATCCGAAGAAACATTTTATAATGTTCAATTGATTTTAAAGGGGAAGAGAAAGCCTTATCAAGGAAAGACAAGTAATGATTGTTTTCCGCTTAAGGAAAATCTTATTTGCCCAAATTGTAATAAGCTAATGACTGGAAGTACATCAAAAGGAAATGGTGGTTTATATAGCTATTATCATTGTCAAAGAAAATATGGCTGTAAAACATCATTTAAAGCTGATTATGCCAATCAATTATTTGAAGAACAATTAGGTGCATATTCCGATGAAAGTGAGCCACCAATCCGACAAAGTGAGCCAGTAAAAA
>JAVHPL010000057.1:0-4632 GCA_036170555.1 Sediminibacterium sp.
TATAAACTTACTTTTTTTGGTGAACCAATAAGAACTGCATCAAATTTGGTAGTTTGCAAATAAGCTGTTTCATCAACTTCATTTTTATTAGCGTTGATTGCCATAGAATTAAATGGTATTGTCCTTATTTTATTGGGCATTATTTTGGAGATGGAATAATTATGTAAGGATATACTCTTTTTAAAAGGCTTCTCTTTCATCGTAGTTGCCTCAGTTCCATTAGGTATTGCCGAAGGAATTAATTCGGTTTGAATGGTACTATTGGGGGTTACTATTTTTTCATTATTATTTATAGGTGATATTGAATGGGTTTGATCAATTTTATTTTTACTTTTTAATTCAGTATTATTTGTTGAAGGGGACTCTTGGTTAACTGAGTTGTTTTCAATTGCTTTTTGCTTAAGCTGAATCTGATGATAATATAGATATGCAGAAACCGATCCTGAAATAATTAAAAATAGCAAAGATGCGGCAACCATGGATGTTCTTGGTAAAAAGAAGAAAAAACGTTTACGATCAGCTTCAGTTGGTTTAATTCTATTCCACATATCTTCAGGAACTGTAGATACTGTATTGTGTAATTTTTCTTTTATAAATGTATCAAATGGATCAGCTGGGCTGCTAATATTGGGCAAACGAATTTTTTCCCAAAAACCAGATGGTACGGTAGCAGTATAGTTTTGTAACTTCTCTTTGGTAATATGGTCAAATTCCTCGTTCGTCATTTACACTGCAATTTTTTGTAATTGCAAAATTTGTGATTGTAACATTTTTCTGGCTTTTACTAACTGACTTCTACTTGTTCCAGCCTGAATATTCAACATGTTAGCTATTTCTTCATGGCTATACCCTTCAATAACACTTAAATTAAATACCATGCGGTACCCATCTGGCAATTGACTAATTAATTTTAGTAAATCATCCTCACCAAGATGCGTATATGCTTGGGGGTCAATTTGCGGATTAAGAGGACTGTGATCATCTATCTCTTTAAATATTAATTTCTTTCTTTCTAAATGCCTAATAGCCGTATTTACTACAATTCTTCTAATCCAACCTTCAAATGAACCCTCAAATTTAAATTGACTGATATATTGAAAAACCTTAATAAAAGCATCTTGTAACATATCTTCCGCTTCCATGCTATCTTGGGCATACCGAAGGCATACTCCCATCATTTTGCCAGCATGCTTTTCAAAAATCATACGCTGGCAATTGGAGTCTTGCCGAATACAGCCTTTAATCAGTTCGTGTTCTGTCACGAAGAGTTTTTTTTAGTTGATACATCTTATAGATGCAAATTGATTCATTATTGTTGCCTACCAAATTTTAATTACGGTTTTATAATAAAATGGGCATTGGTTACTCAATTTTATAGGCAGGTAAATTAAATAGAAAGGAACTGTTCATGAATATAATCTACTACATGAATCAAGCTTCCTGTTTGTTTATATATATTTAATTGCCTATCTGCTCCAGTTCCAGTTTCAAATATATGTGCTACATTATTAATGATATGCCTACTTCCTAATTGATCCACCACATCATCAACAAAATCCAGCAATTCGTAAATAAGTAGTTTGGTGTCTACTTCAGTTTCCTTACCAAAGTCTATTAATTTCCCGTCAATTCCATAACGGCTGGCTCTCCATTTATTTTCATTAATTAAGGAGCGCTGATAATGCATGAAATTTAAATTTTGGTTGCGCAATTTGTAAATTTTAGCACAAATAGCCTGAAATAATGCTGCAATGGTCATTGTTTCATTAATGGTCATGGGTACATCGCAAATTCTAAATTCTACCGTATTAAAAAAAGGATGCACTCTAAGATCCCACCAAATTTTCTTAGCATTGTCAATGCAATTGGTTTTTATTAATAGTTTCACATAATTTTCATAAGCTTCATAGTTCTCAAAATAATCTGGTATACCAGTTCTGGGAAACTTATCAAAAATTTTGGTTCTGAAACTTTTATAGCCTGTATCCCTCGATTCCCAAAATGGAGAATTGGTGCTTAATGCATAAACATGGGGCAAAAAGTACCTTGCGGTATTGGCAATATGCATAGCCATTCTTCTATCTTCCATTCCCACGTGAACGTGTAATCCAAAAATTAAATTACTTCTAGCGGCTTCTTGTAATTCATTTACAATTTGATTGTACCGAACGTGGTCTGTAATTAATTGGGTTTCCCAATGGCTAAATGGATGTGTTCCAGATGCGCCAACCCATAAGCCAAGGTCTCCAGCAATTTGTGCAATATTTCCTCTTAAGCCTGCAACATCCTTAAATGCTTCGTCTATATTTTTACAAATATCAGTGCCTACTTCTACCACTGCCTGATGCATTTCCGCTTTTACTTTGTCTTTTAGGTTGGCCTGCCCTAGTTGAACAATTTTTTGTTCATGACTTTTAAGCTCTCTAGTGATAGGGTCAAGAACCATATACTCTTCTTCAATGCCAATGGTAAAATGATGGTTGCCTAATGTTTTCATAAGTAAAAACGAAGGTTTGAATGTATTTAAAATAATTTTGTACCTGTACTGCTACGTTTGATATATTCACCCCAAGTTAAATTATCGGCTCCATCAACTTGAGCTTGTGCTTTCTCAATGGCATAATTAGCTGCAGTTTCTACCACCCAATCAAAATTTTCTTGACCTACGCTTTTAATATCAGCGTCTGGTGCAGGGTTGCAAAAATCAATGGCATAAGGAACCCCATCTCTAAATGCCAATTCAACGGTATTGAAATCATATCCTAAATAATGATTGATGCGCAATACAATATCTGTCATCATTTTTATTTTTTCTTCAGATGGTTTGAAATCGGCTACATACCTTAAATGATGCGGGTTACGAGGCTCGTAACTCATAATACGAACATATTTTCCACCAATACAATAGCAACGATAGTATTCATCAAAAACAATTTCTTCTTGTAATAACATCACCAACTGTCCTGTTTCTGCATGCTTCTCAAAGAAGTCGTTCATATCAGTCAGCTTGTACACGTTTTTCCATCCACCTCCAGCAAAAGGTTTCATATATGCTGGAAAGCCCACATAGTTAAAAATTCCCTCCCAATCTAAAGGGTAAGATAAGTTGCTAAAAGACAATTCAGCAGTATCTGTAGGCAATTCTTTAGAGGGGAGAATTACCGTTTTTGGAACGGGGACATCTATTTTAGTAGATAAACAATTGTTGAAAAATTTTTCATCAGCACTCCACCAAAAAGGGTTATTGATTACAGCAGTTCCGCAGAGTGCTGCATTTTTTAAATATGCTCTGTAAAATGGAACATCTTGGCTAATCCGATCAATGATTACTGCATATCCACTGCTTTCACCTTGAATTACTTTGTCAATTTTTACAGGCTCTGCATGAATTCCTGCTATATTTTTACTATTAATTCTTTCTACAAAAGCCATTGGAAAACTTCTTTCCTGTCCAAATAGTATCCCTATTTTTTTCATATTTATTTTTTTAAATGAATTGCCTTAAACGGTTTTGCAAATATTTTAGAAATATACGGAATTTTCAGATTGATTTACTTCTAGCTAATATGTAAGCATTTTATTATTTTTGAAACTATGGTAAAATCTGGAGCTGCTAAAACTAACCTCGTTTCTATTGAATCTTTACATATTGAATCTGACTATTTAAAACGATCGGTTCAGATAGATATGTATCTCCCCAAACTTGCATTATTTCCCGAGCAATTAAGTTTATTGCTCATTAATGATGGGCAAGACCTTCCTAAAATGCCATTCCATGAAATTTTAAATGAAATGTATATAAATCAAGCAATTGAACCGTTGATATGTATTGGCATTCATTGTGGCCCCCATCGTAAGATGGAATATGGTACGGCTTATTCGGCCGATTATAAGGGTAGGGGAGCAAATGCTGGATTGTATAATAAATTTATTTTTGATGAATTATTACCTTTTGTACGCAAAAAACTCAATGCCCCTTCTTTTAAAGAAAAATCCTTTGTTGGATTTTCATTAGGGGCTTTAAGTGCTTTAGATATTGGTTGGAACCATGCAAGTGAGTTTAAAAAAATAGGAATTTTTAGTGGATCTCTTTGGTGGAGGAGAAAAGGGTATGATGATGGCTATGATGATGAAAAGGATCGGCTGATGCATTTGCAAATTAGAATGGGGCATTTTTATCCTTGGCTACAATTTTTTATAGAATGTGGAGCTTTAGATGAAACGGCAGATAGAAATCATAATGGCATTATTGATACCATTGATGATGCTTTAGATTTAATTGTTGAATTAAAGGCCAAGGGATATACCGACGAACATATTGAATATCTGGAATTGGCCGATGGATCACATGATGTAGCAACCTGGGCAAAAGCATTCCCTGCTTTTTTAAAATGGGGTTGGGGAGTTCAAGACTCTTCCTTATAAGTTGAAAGGCATAAATAAAATCACAATACACTTTACTATTTCAAACCAATAGTATTTACATAATGAAGGCATAAAGAAAAAACACAACGCACCCGAATTGCTGAATTTTCTGTCGAAAATTCAACCCACACAATTCGGCTAAATATTGTTTATTTTTCTTTATGCCTTAATTAGTTTCAGCTAGCTATATACCCATAAAAAAGCCCC
>JAVHPL010000058.1:0-4624 GCA_036170555.1 Sediminibacterium sp.
ATTTTTTGTTCGTACTCTATTCTACCTTGTTGGATAAACTGGGTTTGTGCCTGAAGCACAGAAACTAATAGAGTAAAAGTAAATAAGCAAACTATGTTCTTAATCATAATGGTTAAATTAGGGTAGTTTAATATCCGTTATTGGTTGGTTTACCATCCGTTATTGGTTGGTTTACCATTTTTGCTAAAGTTCCAAATAAGGGATAGCATAAAATAACGTTGAATGGTTTGGTTAGTAGTCTCTGTAATAAAGTTGCTGCTAGCATTTCTGTTGATGCCTAAATTTTGGTTGAATATATCATTGACTGAAGCTTTAATTTCCCATTGGTCATTTTTGGATACTACTTTTCTAACAGATGCATTTACTAAATAAACATCACGTTGATCTGCAAATACAGCCGTTTTTTGGAAGATATTGGCTTCTATACCAAGATCGATATATGTTTTAATCTTTTTGAGTTTAAACTGTACATTTCCAAATGCATCATACGACCAAAATTTGGTACTGATATCAGGTCTTATTGAAGTGGTAGAATTGTTTTGATTGGCGTTTCCTTGGATCCAAAAATTAAACCATTTGTCTCCCCAATAAGCTAATTGTATACTATACTGCATGGCTTTGTTTTTCGTTACATTATCTAAGCCATTTACACGATTGGCGAACTGACTAATTCTTGGGCTAATGTCGAAATTTATATTAAGAGAAGGGATGATGTCAAAACCAAATCCAACTCTTGCACTAAAATTATAATTCCCGTCTACGTTAATGGCTTGGTTGATTCTTCTACCCGCACTATCCACAAAACTTGAATTAGAAATGGCATTTTCTGTTTTAGAATAGTTTAAGTTAAAACTCATACTTCTGCTTTTCAATACTTTGTAATCAGAACCACCTAAATTAAAACGATGAACAAAAGATTGCTTTAAGTTAGGGTTTCCAATGGTTAAATTGAGTGGGTCAATGTTATCTATAATTGGTTGTATTTGCGAAAGGCTAGGGTTTTGAGTAGAACCATTATAGGAGAAATTAAACCTTCTTTGTTGCTTCGGGATAAAATTGATAGTGGCAGCAGGTATAAAATTGTTGAAAATAACATTGCGATCTGTTTGCTTCACCAAATCATTCAACCGATAATTTACCGTTCCCAAACCTGTCCCAATAGAGAAATTAATTTTTTTAACACTGTACCGAATATTAACACTACCGTTATGTCCTGTTGTGTTGAATATAAAATGGTTACTTAGTGTGTCTACTAAATTCTCATATTTATTATTAGCCGTGTTTTTGGCAAAGGTATTACGCTCCGCATCGTTTCTACTAACACTCAATTTATAGTTCATTACAAGGAAAGTGTTTTTCCAAAGTGGCTCGGTATAATTAATAGTAGAGTTAATGGTAGTGGCAATTTGTTTGTTCATCTTTTGCTGGTCAACATTATCTCTACGGACAATATTTCCCAATGCATCATAAAACAAATTGTCAGCCGTTAAGAATCCATCATCGGCGCGATCATTGTAATTAATTTCATTGTTCCATGAAATGGTTCTCCCAACTTTTTTGAAACGTTTACGATAAAAAATGCTGGAATTCATGGTTTTATTTTCATCTACGGTGGAAGTAAGTCTATTACTCTGGTTCAATAAGACACTATCACCTGTGATGGTTCGTCCAAAATAGTTAGAAGCATTGTTGCTATTCACAATAGAGCCTCTTGCAGTAATTTTTAAAGAACTACTTGAGTCTATTTGCCACTCATAAGTGCTGGTTAACTTATTTCTTTTTCTGCTGCTTATTTGATCTTGAACACTGGTGCTAATTAAATCGGCACCTGGTAGAATATTTTGAGTTTTATTAGAATTGATACCACTTACATCCAATTGATTGTATTGGTAGGTATTATTAGAATTGTGTTTGTCTTTATTCCATTTATTACTGAAATGAAATCCACCTGTTACTGATCTTGGAAAACCGTTACCATAACTGAATTCATCACCAGAAGACCAAATACTCATGCCACCATCGTCGTTGATTTGGGTAGTGGTATTTGCATCACCCCCATAGTTTCTGTTTTCGTCCCAATTCAACGATTCAAATTTGGTATTATCGGTGGTTAGGTATCCTGAAATTTTTCGTTTGCCTTTAAATGAATTAGCTAATAATTTTCCATATCGGTATCTATCAAAATCGCTTCCCAGTTCTGCCTTCCCAAAATAACCTTTCTTCTTATCTTCCTTTAATTGAATGTTGAGGGTTTTCAATTTTTGCCCATCATCAATTCCGGTGAATGTTGCTTGTTCACTTTTTTTATCAAAAGCCTGAATTTTATCCACTGCATCTGCGCGTAAATTTTTAGTTACAACAGCAGGATCATCACTAAAAAATTCTTCACCATCAACCAATACCTTTTGTACTTTCTCACCCTGTGCTGTTATCTCTCCTTTACTGTTTACTTGTATCCCAGGCATTTTTCTCAATAACTCTTGAACATCTGCATTGGCACTTACTTTAAAACTATCCGCCTTATATTCAGTGGTGTCTCCCTTCATTCTAATAGCGCCAATGGTTTGTTTTACAATTACTTCCTGTAATAAGGTTGCTTTGGTGATTAAGGGTATCTTTCCTAAATCAGTAATAGAACTGCCAGAGATATTTATAATATCTACAAAATCAGCATAGGTAGGGTAACTCACCATGATTATATATTTACCCTCGGCTATATTCGATAAACTAAAATTTCCTTCTTTATTGGTTCTGGTATATTTTACTAGCACAGAGTCTTTGGTTCTAAGAACTGCTATTACTGCATTAGACAGGTTTTGTTTATTAAGTGTATCCGATACAAAACCCTTTACAGTATTATTTTGTTGGGCAAAACTGAAAGAAAAGGTAGCTATACTAAATAGTACCAACAGCGTTAGTTTGGTCATAAATGCAGTTGAATTCGTCTTTAGATGAATTTTGTTGTAAATTCCATAAATTATCGAATAAAACTAAAAAATTAGTTATAACGTATTGTTAAATTGCTTTATATATTATGCTTCAGAAAAATCAATCAAACAATAAAAATGAATTTACTTCTGAAAAAGGAGTGGCAAAAACAAAAAAAGTTGGAAAAATGGCACCAAAAAAATATGAAGAAATTCATTTTGTAGAAACAAATCAACCGGTATGGAATTATTCACTATTTAATGATGAAGATGTAAAAAATTTTCAACATGGTACACATTATAGTTTGTATAATTATTTTGGGAATAAGCAAATAACGGTTTTAGATACGCAAGGAACTTATTTTGCTGTGTGGGCGCCCAATGCAACATTTATTTCGGTTACAGGTTATTTTAATAATTGGGATAAAACAACTCATCCATTAAAAGTTAGATTAGATAATTCGGGTATTTGGGAAGGTTTTATTCCTAACCTGAATGCAGGAGAAGCATATAAATATCATATTCATGGATTTAATGGCATTCAATTAGATAAAGGAGATCCCTTTGCACATTTTTGGGAAAAAAGACCCTTTACTGCATCCATAACTTGGCAAACCAATTATGCATGGAATGATGCTGAATGGATGAAAACAAGAAAAAAAACCAACTCGTTAAAAAGTCCATATTCGGTGTATGAAGTGCATTTGGCTAGTTGGATGAGGCCCGATAAAAATGATGAAGAATCGTATAATACCTATCAGCAAATTGCAGAAAGGTTGGTTCCTTATGTAAAAGAAATGGGTTTTACCCATGTAGAGTTTATGCCAATAACAGAGCATCCATTTGATGGAAGTTGGGGATATCAGGGAACTGGTTATTTTGCACCAACCTCTCGATTTGGATCACCTCAAGATTACGCAGCTTTAGTAGATGCATTTCACCAAGCAGGTATTGGGGTAATATTAGATTGGGTTCCTTCTCATTTTCCTTATGATGCACATGGATTATTTATGTTCGATGGCACCCATACGTATGAATATGCAGATATGCGTAAAGGGTATCACCCCGATTGGAACTCGTATATTTTTAACTATAAAAGAGGGGAAGTAAAATCTTTCTTAATTAGCAGTGCACGATTTTGGTGTGATCAGTTTCATACTGATGGATTAAGGGTAGATGCAGTGAGCTCTATGTTAAGACTAGATTATAGCCGAAATGATGGACAATGGGAAGCTAACGAATATGGGGGTAATGGCAATATTGAAGCCATTGCTTTTATTAAAGATTTAAATGAAACATTGTACAGAGATTTTCCCGATATACAAACCATTGCAGAAGAAGCAACTGATTGGCCAAAAATTAGTAAACCTACATTTGAAGATGGACTGGGTTTTGGAATGAAATGGATGATGGGATGGATGCATGACACCCTTGATTATTTTAAACTTGATCCTATTTTTAGGCAATTTCATCAAGATAAGTTCTCCTTTAGTATGATGTATTTTTACGACGAGAATTTTATGCTTCCCTTAAGTCATGATGAAGTAGTGCATGGGAAAAGCCCCATGATTTATAAAATGCCTGGAGATGAATGGCAAAAATTTGCGAACCTTCGAATTTTATATACCTATATGTTTACCCATCCAGGAGCAAAATTATTGTTCATGGGAAATGAGTTTGCTGCAACCAACGAATGG
>JAVHPL010000059.1:0-1751 GCA_036170555.1 Sediminibacterium sp.
AGCAAACTGCGAGCGTTACAAGCATAAGGAATGCGCACTAATCCCAATGAATCAAGTGAACTATTTCTTCTAAATATTGCTGGTCGGTTTCATTGAAACTATCGTAGTCACTACTGTCTACATCTAGAACTGCTACTACGGTATCATTTTTAAAAATAGGTACTACAATTTCAGACTTCGATAAACTACTGCAAGCAATATGACCGGGGAATTTTTCTACATCAGGTACTATCAAGGTTGCAGCTTCTAGCCAGCTGGTTCCGCAAACACCTCTTCCTTTGGCAATGCGGGTACATGCAACAGGCCCTTGAAATGGTCCTAATACCAATTGGTCATTTTTTACTATATAAAAACCTACCCAAAACCAACCAAATTGTTCTTTCAATGAGGCGGCTACATTGGCTAAATTGGCAATCAAATCGGGCTCTCCATCCAGTAATCCTTTGATTTGTGGAATCAATGCCAAATATTTTTCTGCCTTAGTTCCTTTAATAATGGTTAAGTCTTCTGCCATAAATTTCAATTAAAATATTTTCCAATCACGGGCATTTTTTTGAATTCATTTTTTTCTGCCCAACCTATTAATACACTAAATAATCCTATAAATATGAATCCCAATACAATGCCCACCCAAAGTTGAGGTATCAAGTATAATATACTTTTGTGCATGGCATAGAGCAAACAAACCACTACTAAATAGGCCACTAATTTTTTTACAGCATAGGGAACTGGATAATATTTTTGCCCCATGAAGTAACTGGTGATCATCATAAAAAAGTAACAAGTAAAAGTGGCAATAGCAGCACCTAAATAATGCAGTTGTGGTATCAATACAATATTTAAACCAATGGTAATTGCAGCGCCAGCAATGGTAATATAAGCGCCCATGCTGTTTTTATCGGTTAGTTTATACCAAATGCTCAGGTTATAATATATCCCCAAAAACACATTTCCTAACGCTAACAGCGGTACAATATAAAGCCCCTCGGTCCACAATGGTTTGTGAATGGCATTAAAAAACCAAGCGAATATTTCTATAAATAAACTGATGAATAAAAACATATAACAGCAAGCAATCACAAAAAATTTCATTACCCTGGCATATACTTTCTGGGCATTGTCTTCGCCACTTTGTTTAAAAAAGAATGGTTCGGCAGCCATTCTAAACGCCTGAATTAAAATGGTAATTAAAACTGCAAGCCTGTAAATATTTCCAAAAATACCCAATTCATGTTTGGCTGCTTCAACAGGTAGGTTTACTACATGCTGATAAATTAATCTGCTGAGCATATCATTTACCATACCACCCATTCCTACAATAATTAAGGGGTAACTGTACTGCATTACTTTATTCCACAATGCAGCATTAAACTGAAAGGATATTTGTTTAAACTCTTTCCATAGCAATACAAAAGTGAGTATGCTTCCTGCCAAATTCCCCAATAAATAATATCCAATACCAATATCATTTTTGGTAAAAAAGGTTAAGTCAGTTTCTGGGTGATTCAGTACATAATTGGGAATGATTCCTAAGAAAATCAATACGCATAAAAAATTCACCAATACGCTTGAAAGCCTTACCACTGCGTATTTTCTAGGCCTATTCTCTAATCTCAAGCGGGCAAATGCCAATGTGCTGATGGCATCAAAAAATAAAATGGCAATCATCCAGGTAATATAGGAGGGATGCGTTTCTACATTTGCCCAACTGATAATGGAGTTCTTAAAAAGAAAAATTATTCCAGTAAATA
>JAVHPL010000059.1:1851-4163 GCA_036170555.1 Sediminibacterium sp.
GCTTCCTTGTAAAAATAATGGTTCTGTTACAGGTTATGCTTGTCTATTTTCTTTCTGAATATTTTATTTACCGATTGTTTCTTTTTACTCTCTATTCTTTTTTCTTTGGAAGCCTTGGTAGGCCTAGTGGCTTTTCGGGGCTTTTGTTTCTCCAAGGCTTTAGCAACCAACTGATTCATTTTGCGAATAACATCTTGTTTATTCCCCAGTTGACTTCGTTCTAATTGAGACTTAACTAGCAAATACCCCTCGGCGGTGATTCTGTTTTGTAAACGTAAACTCAATAGTGATTTTTCTTCCTCGTTCAACAAGGCCGATTGCAGATAGGCCCACCTGCCTTCTACCATGGTTTCTACCTTATTTACATTTTGGCCTCCTTTTCCACCACTTCTAGCTGTTTGAAATTGAATTTCACTACTTATATCTATCTTCATTCTGTCAAAATTCGGAAAAAATTTCAACCAATGCGTGTAGTAATTCAACGGGTTTCACAAGCTAGTGTAAGTATTGATGGTCATATAAATGGTGCTATTCAACAAGGGCTGATGGTATTGGTAGGCATTGAGGAACAGGATGGAACAGAAGATATTACCTGGCTTTCTAATAAAATGGTGAACCTGCGCATTTTTAATGATGCAGATGGGGTAATGAATTGTTCTGTGAAAGATATTAATGGAGAAATTTTACTCATTAGCCAGTTTACGTTGCATGCTAGCACTAAAAAAGGCAACCGTCCTTCTTATATTAAAGCAGCTAAACCAGACATTTCAGTTCCACTTTACCAACAGCTGATCCATCAACTAAGCCAGGATTTTGGAAAGCCCGTTGCTACGGGTATTTTTGGAGCAGATATGCAAGTAAATTTAATCAATGACGGACCAGTTACAATAGTAATTGATTCTAAAAACCGAGAATAATGACCATTTCAGCAGCACAAGAACAGGTAGATCAATGGATCAACACCATTGGCGTTCGCTATTTTAATGAATTAACCAATTTGGGTATTTTGATGGAAGAAGTAGGGGAGTTGAGCCGAATTATGGTGCGAAAATACGGGGAACAGTCTTTTAAGGCTTCAGATGAAGGGAAAGATATGGCTGATGAAATGGCCGATGTGCTTTGGGTACTCATTTGTTTGGCCAATCAAACTGGGGTAAACTTAACGGATGCTTTGGAGAAAAATATAGCCAAAAAAACCCTTCGGGATAAAGACCGCCATCAACAGAACGAAAAGCTTCAATAGGGTTTCTCTGAGCAAACTGAATAACCTATTTTTGCCGCTCTATGAGCAGTTTAACAGAAAATACCTTTCAGGCGATTATTTCGCATGCCAAAGAATATGGCTTTGTGTTTCCTAGTAGTGAAATTTACGATGGATTAAGTGCAGTATATGATTATGGTCCGAATGGATCGGAATTAAAAAAGAATATCCGCGACTATTGGTGGAAGAGCATGACCCAGATGCACGACAATATCGTGGGTATTGATGCGGCTATTTTTATGCATCCAACAACTTGGAAAGCTAGTGGACACGTTGATAATTTCAGCGATCCAATGATTGATAATAAAGACAGCCAAAAGAGATATCGTGTAGATCATTTGATTGAAGCAAAAGCAGATCAATTAAGGGAAGCAGGAGATATTGCCACGGCTGATGCAATCATTACCCAAATGGAACAATTATTAGGTGCGGATGATTTTGTTGGTCTCAAACAATTAATTGAAAATCATAAAATATATTGTCCTATAAGCAAAACAGGAAATTGGACAGAGATACGTCAATTCAATTTAATGTTTTCTACCCAGTTGGGTTCTGTGGCCGAAGAATCGGATACCATTTATTTAAGACCAGAAACAGCTCAAGGAATATTTGTAAATTTTTTAAATGTGCAAAAAACTGCTAGGATGAAAATCCCCTTTGGGATTGCACAAACTGGTAAAGCATTCCGTAATGAAATTGTTGCGCGTCAATTTATTTTTCGCATGCGCGAATTTGAGCAGATGGAAATGCAGTTTTTTGTAAGACCTGGCACTCAAATGGAATGGTATAATTTTTGGAAGGAAGAAAGAATGAAATGGCATATGAGCTTGGGCCTGCCTGCGGAAAAATTCCGTTTTCACAACCATGTTAAATTAGCGCATTATGCCGATGCCGCATTGGATATTGAATATGAATTTCCTTTTGGATTTAAAGAACTAGAGGGCATACATAGCCGCACCGATTTCGATTTAAAAAGTCATCAGGAATTCAGCAAGAAGAAACAACAATATTTTGATAATGATATTGATGCAACTACCGGAAAGCCTTTTGG
>JAVHPL010000059.1:4263-20469 GCA_036170555.1 Sediminibacterium sp.
AAAGGATCTTTCAAATGTTTTTACGAAGAGAAAGATGCCATTGGTAAACGATACCGCAGGCAAGATGCAATTGGTACACCATTTTGTGTAACCATAGATCATCAAACCAAAGAAGACAATATGGTTACCATACGGTATAGAGACACAATGAAGCAAGAACGCATTCCTCTTGCCCAAGTAAAGCAATTGGTATTACAGGCAATTATGTAAACAAAGTCAGTGGTTACTAACCATATAATTCTAAGTGAATATCTTTTTTGTCATAGCCTAAATCTAATAGATGCTGTTTAGCGTGGTCTACCATGGTTTTCCAGCCGCATAAATAAAAATGAGCAGGAGGTAAGGAACCATCTTCCTGTTTATTTTCATTCAACAATTTGGTGTAAACATCGTGTACATATCCAGTATACCTTCCATGACCCACAGAAGTTTCTCTAGAGAAGCAAGGATGAAAATGAAATCCTTGGAATGTAGTTTCTAAATTTTTTAATTCTGATTCGTATAATACATCTTCGATTTTTCTACACCCAAAAACAATATGTACTTGCTGATGAGGAACTTTAAACTGATTAATATAATATGCCATAGATCTAAATGGGGCAATACCTGTTCCTGTACAAATTAAATACAAATCTTTATCTATTATTGAAGGAAGCGTAAATTTGCCTTGAGGGCCGCGTAAGGTTAATGCACTACCTACTTTAATTTCATTAAACAAATGAGGGGTGCCTAATCCATGTTCATTTAATACAATTACCAATTCAATGGTATTGGTTCCATCTGGCGCAGAAGCAATGGAATAGCTTCTCCAACGTTTATTTTTTTGCTGGTGTATAGGAAGGTCTAATGTAACAAATTGACCAGGTTCAAAATCAAATTGCGCGATGGATGGAATCTGTATCCAAAATCGGCGGGTATTATGGGTAGCTTGCTCTATTTTAGTAACAATAGCATCTTGCCAAACTAATTGCATGGATTGTTGTTTTTTGCGAATGTAATTACCTAATGGTTATCGCTGAATTAATATTTTCTTTAAATAGGTTTTTTTATCGTGTTGAATTTTTAGTAAATAAAATTCACTGCTATTTTTTTCTAGATGAATTAGTTTCGAATAGCTTCCTATAAATCCCGATTGAGAATGATTATATACACGCATTCCTATGGCATTTACAATTTCGATAGATAAATCACTTCGGGTATTTGTATTAAAGCTTAGTTGAAAAATACCCTGATTTGGATTAGGCGAAACACTTAATTTAATGGCATCTGGAGAAACGATCGTTAATGCAGTTACGGTATAATTAACATTGGCCGATGTTCTTGCACATCCCAACCCATCGGTTACAATCACTTTATAATTACCAGATCTTGTTGGTTTAATAGATGATCCATTGGCTCCTAATATGGTAGCAGTATCATTAAATACCCATTGGTATACGCCGCTTCTTACACTACTAATTAATGAATCGCCTACCTGTGATAATGTAACATCCGTATTAGCAGTTGCTACAACAGCAACACGGTTACTAGCACAACCAGTTGATACACGAGTATCATAGAAAAAATAATGATATTGATTTTCATTTCCTCCAGATAAGGAAGCACTATTTCCTGTAAAAGACATAATACTACTAGAACCTTGTGGGTAAGTTGTTCCAGTAATACTGTTATTTCTAAATATAGTACCCCCATTTAAAACTTCACCAATAATAATTTTATCGCCACTTCCTGAAATAGTCATATTTAAATTGTATACCAATCCCGAATCTAATGGATCATTGGTAGTTGTTCCATTGGGATTGCTTGGAAATAAATCAATTGTTTGAGAAGAAATGGGTCTATAAGAAAAACTACCTCCTGTTCCGGGTGTATAATTATCTGCTAAAGTGAGTTTTATTTGTCCTGCGTTGCCTGTATAAAAACGAGCCGTTTCTATGGTAATGGGTGCATTATGTGAAATTTTCATAACGGCATTGCCTGCAAAATAACTTCCTCCTGGGAAAGTTAATTTAGAAACGGGTCCTACTGATGCTCGCGCATCTGTTGCTAAATAATAAGTACGATCTGCATTCACCACATTGGTTTGTGTATTTGCCCCAGACGCAATAGGGTTGGATGCTGTATTGCTAGCATACCAAAAATAATTTGCCGTAGTTTGATTTAATGATTTTAAAATAACATTGCTTCCACATACAACACCCTGACCTGCTGGGTTTGCAGGTTTAGCGGAAATAGGTACAATTGTGGTAAGTGCATTATTGGCACTATTTTGATCTGATGCAATATTGGCTGTTGCTGTGATGGTATAATTGGTTCCTGCAACACTAGTAAATGGTGTTTGAAAAGTGTAGTTGGCAGTTGATAATGCCGAAATGGTTGCCGGATAGGTAGCCGTTAAAGTAGCTATATTGGTAGATCCATTTGATACGGTTACTGAAAGCGGTATATTGCTTTGACTTACCGATCCATTATTTGCAATGGTAACTGTAATGTATTGTGCTGTATTGTCGCAGGCACCTGCTTGGGGCGAAACTATATTAGCAATAGATAAATCATTAGTAGGAGTTACTACTTTTAATCTAAAATCGGTTGCTTCTCCTTTTGCAAAATCATTGCAAGGGCTAATATCAGATGCATTAAGTGTTTCCTGAACAATCACCCTCATTAATGTAATGGTTCCTATTGTTAAACCATCTGGAACCACAATACTACCAGTTACATTGGTGGTAGTACTGCTAAGTACTGCACTAGTAGCGGCTAGTTCATTGGCGTCTAAAAAATCTCCATCATTGTTATAATCTATAAATATTTTTACCATTCTACTTTGTGTAGTTCCGTCGCAAGTACTTACTTTAATGGTATATGGTATGGTTTGACGAGCTTGAATATTTCCAACCAAATTGGTATTATCGGTATAGGTTTTACAACCAACGGTATTGCCAAATTGAATGTTAGAAAATTTTACACTATCAATTTTAGCGCCGCCTCCAGGATTTGCAGCAGAAGCGCAATAAGCTGTTCCGCCAACCCCACTTACAATTAATGAATATGCTTGAGTACCTCTTGCTAAACTTCCTTTATGCGATACTGTAATGGTATAGGTTTGCCCCGGTATGGTACTATCTACATCAATTTTTTCTACATTATCGGTAGAATTATCCGATTTAGTAGCTTCTACAGATGGGTTCAAAACATTTAATGTATAGGGTAAAAATTGCTGGGTTCCCTTGGTAATTTTTATATCTAAATCGTTCACCAGTTTTTTGGTTCGATCATTTAAATTGGTAGCTGAATTGGTATTAACAGTGGCTACGGGATCTGTCCAAGCAATGGTAGCTTTTAAAGGAACTTTTCCCGAAGCAATTACTGTTTTGGTAAATACTGCTGTATTATTCAACACATTTTCAAATACCAAATCGGTGCTGGTAGATGCATTATTAGATGGTATGGCACCTGTTAAAACTGCAGCAGCTTTTTCAACATTTAATAAGCCCCATCCAAATTGATAATCTGGCCCAACCGATGTGCCAGCTTCATCTGCCGTATGTATTACCAATGCTTTTAATGTAGCTGCACGCATAAAACTACTTGGCTTTAGTTTAGTGTAGTATTCTTGTAATAACAGCATAGAACCTGCCGCATTGGGCCCTGCCATTGATGTTCCACTTAAAGTGGCATAAGCCGAATTTGATAAATTAGAAGTTGAAGTAACATTTACACCATCTGCAACAATATCTGGTTTTATTCTGCCATCATCAGTTGGTCCCCAACCACTAAATGAACTCATTACTACATCACTTGGTTTTACATATCCTGCTGGGATACCACTTACTGCTCCAATGGTGATATTGTTTTTTGCAACGCCATACCCCGAAATAATATCATAAGAATCATTGCTACTTATTCCAGCAGGTCTGGTTCCTCCAGAGATAAAATTTCCACTGGCGTCTAATCTAAAATAGGGTTCTCCAATATCTGGCCCATTGTTATTTCTATCGTTACCGGCAACTGATACCATCAAATAATTAGGTGCATTGTATAAAATAGAATCAATAGTAGAAACGTCTCTACTGTAATATCCATAACGGTAATCTTCATTCTCCCCTGGTCGGCCATAAAACTGCCAGCGACTATTGGTTGAGCTATAGTCCCAGCCCGCAATTAATCCATACGAGTGATTAGAAAGTAATAATCCAGCCGCCGCTTCTGTGGCCATTTCAGACAAGTCACCATTATAATCATAAGCAACCAAATTAGGTATACCGTATGCCATTCCTTTTGCAATAGGATTAATTCCAGCAGCAATCATTGTTCCTGCTACATGCGTTGCGTGTGTATTTCCGCTCGTTCCTGTAGGACTATCTTTTTGTAAAATTCTTCCTCCAAATTCTACATGTGTTGATAAGGGCGCTCCATCAAATTCCCAAATTCCTAAACGGTTGCGCATGTCTGCCGTACTTCCCGAAAGATTTAATCCACTTGCACCTCCTGGCCATAATTGGCTGGCTCTACTAGTGGCTGCACCAATGGTATTATTGGTACTCTTGGTATATTTGGGAAATCCAAATTCATCAATGCCCGATAGTCGGGCAATATTTCCATTGGGTAATTTTATGATCAAATCCCAATTTTTTTCTTTGGCAACTGCCATGGCTCTTGCCAAACTAGTTTGTTGTTCTAGTTTAAAAGTTTGGGCATTTAATGTTAGAATTTTCTCGTTGGTGCTGATTTGAGCAATTAAAAAATTAAATACAGTAAAGCACAGTAGAAATGGTAAAAACAAACGTTTCATCATATAGAAATTATTTTTTCGGTATCTTTTATCCGATCCTTACGTAAATCTGCTCTAAATTAGATACTTTCCCACTTTAAATTGTAGTATGAGAACGATTCTTTTTTTATTGTTTACCTCTTTTATGGGTATGATGGCTTGTAAAACTGCACAAAAGCATACCCAAAATACAGTTATACAAGGAATTGCAGGTACAGTAACCGAATTAAAAGGTAACCAAATGCCTAGAATAGGCCAAACATCAGCAGCCCCCAAAGCATATTCAACAAACGTTTTTTTTTATGAACCAACCAATTTGAGCCAAGTTAGTCCTGTAGAATTTGGAGCTCCTATGTATAAATCAATCAATACAAAATTAATAGGGGTTGTTCAATCAGATAGTATTGGAGCTTTTGTAAAATCCTTGCCTATTGGTGATTATTCTGTATTTGTACAAGTTGGTCAACACTTTTTTGCTAATTCTTTCGATATTAGGAACAATATTTCTATTGTATCGGTTACTAAGAATAAACTTACTGAAATAAAGATTGTAGTAAATAATGCGGCTTCCAATTAGTGATGTATTATATTTGCAGCCCTTTGAAAAAGGGATTGGAACGTGAATATGAATTTGCAGACTTTACTGAATCAATACCTGCAATCTCCCCTGGTTTTACAGTTGGTGAATAGGCTTCGTGATGCCGATACTCAACATATTTATCTTAAAAATGCACTGGGCAGTAGTGCCGAATTATTTGTGAGCGCTGTTTTTGCTCATCCAGAAGCACAATCCCTGAATCATTTAATTATATTACATGATGCCGAAGAAGCTGCTTATTTTCATAATACTATTGAAAATTTAACCAGTGCATTAGATCTATTTTATTTTCCTTCTTCATTTAAAAATAGAAAAAATTTTCGCTTACTCAATAGCTCTCATTTAATGCTACGTACAGAGGCATTAACTAAATTGGCTAGAGGCGGCAATAAAAAAATTATTGTAACATACCCGGAAGCAATTTTTGAAAAAGTTATTCAACCTGATACCATTAGTGGAAACATTATTAGTATTAAAACCAATGATACCATTCAGCCTGATAGTTTGATGGAATTGTTTGTGATGCTTGGTTTTGAAAGAACCGATTTTGTGTATGAGCCTGGTCAATTTGCTTTAAGAGGAGGTATTTTAGACATCTATTCATTTGGGAATGAAAAACCATATAGAATTGAATTGTTTGGAAATGAAGTAGATAGTATTCGCATATTTGATCCCGAAACTCAATTGAGCGAAAGAAAATTATTGCAAGTAAATATCATACCTAATGTAGATCAATTACCAGCAACTTTTGGAGATGGAATAAGCGATAAAATTTCTTTGCTAGAATTTTTGCCAACTAATACTGTTGTGTGGTTAAAAGACTGGGATATTATAGAGGAGAAAATAAAGGTTCAGGAAGATGATTTGGTTGGTTTTTTAAGTTTGCAAAATGAGGGACATATTCAACCAATTACGGATGATTCAGAAGGCCTAGTATTAAAAAATATACAATGGACCGATTTCATCAAAGCCCCTGCCATTAAACATTTGATTGAGCAACGCATGTTGGTAGAATTTGGATACAAGCCTTTTTTTGCCAATGTAGAAATAGAATTAAATACTAAGCCTCAGCCCAGCTTTAACAGACAATTTAATTTATTAATTAAAGATTTAAAATTTCATGAAGCACAAGGATATAGTATTTATTTATTTGCAGAACAGGTTAAACAATTAGAAAGACTCAATACTATTTTTACCGACTTGCAAACTGAGATTCAATTTATACCAGTAGGGACAGGAATTCACGAAGGCTTTATAGATCATTCATTAAAACTACTTTGCTATACAGATCATCAAATTTTTCAGCGATACCATAAATATAAAGTTAAACAGGCTTTTAATAAAAACAAAGCATTAACACTTAAAACTCTCAGAGATTTACAGCCCGGAGATTTTGTAACCCATATAGATCATGGGGTAGGAACGTATAGTGGGTTGCAAAAATTAACAGTAAATGGTAGGGTTCAAGAAGCCGTAAGAATTATTTATAAAGACAGTGATATACTGTATGTAAATATTAACTCACTGCATAAAATTTCTAAGTACACTGGCAAAGAAGGAACCGTTCCCAAAGTAAATAAACTGGGAAGTGATGTATGGAATAAGTTAAAGGAAAAGACTAAAATAAAAGTAAAAGAAATTGCATTTGATTTAATTAAGCTGTACGCGCAAAGAAAGGCTCAACAAGGATTTGCGCATGCTCCAGACAATTATTTACAAACAGAATTAGAAGCTTCTTTTATTTATGAAGATACGCCCGATCAAAGTAAGGCAACGGCTGATGTAAAAAAAGATATGGAAAGTGAAGCACCCATGGATCGCTTAATTTGTGGAGATGTTGGTTTTGGAAAAACAGAAATTGCCGTTCGAGCTGCATTTAAATCGGTGGTAGATGGAAAACAAGCTGCTATTTTAGTGCCTACTACCATCTTAGCTTTTCAGCATTATAAAACATTTAAGGATCGGCTAAAAGATTTTCCAGTTACTGTAGATTATATCAATCGGTTTAAATCTGCTAAAGAGAAAAAAGCAACATTCCAAAGGTTGCAGGATGGTAAAATTGATATCATTGTTGGTACGCATGGATTATTAGGAAAGGATGTGAAGTTTAAAGATTTAGGGGTAATGATTATAGATGAAGAACAAAAATTTGGTGTAGGGCACAAAGAGAAATTGAAAACACTCAAAACCAATGTAGATTGTTTAACGCTTACAGCAACGCCCATTCCAAGAACCTTGCAGTTTAGTTTAATGGGAGCTAGAGATTTAAGTATCATCAACACACCTCCCCCCAATAGACAACCCATACAAACGGAAGTGCATGTTTTTAATGGAGATTTTATTAGAGAGACTATTTATTTTGAAACAGAGCGAGGTGGCCAAGTTTTTTTTATTCACAATAGAGTACAAGGTTTGAGTGAAATGAGCGCATTAATTCAGGGATTATGCCCCGATTTGAGTATTGGTTTTGCCCACGGACAATTAGAAGGAAATGAATTAGAAGAGCGGATCATGGATTTTATTGATAAAAAATACGATGTATTGGTTTGTACCAATATTGTAGAAAGTGGTGTAGATATTGCCAATGTGAATACCATCATTATCAACAATGCTCACCATTTTGGGTTAAGTGATTTGCACCAGTTAAGGGGGAGGGTTGGTAGAAGTAATAAGAAAGCGTTTTGTTATTTATTAGGTCCACCTATGAGTTCAATGCCAACGGATTCTCGCAAGCGATTGCAAACTTTAGAGCAGTTTAGTGATTTAGGAAGTGGATTTCAAATTGCCATGCGTGATTTAGATATACGGGGTGCAGGAAATATGCTGGGAGGGGAGCAAAGTGGATTTATGGCAGAAATTGGTTTTGAAATGTATCAAAAAATATTAGAAGAAGCTATTCGAGAATTAAAGAGAACTTCTTTTAAAGATTTATTTAAAGCTGAAATTAGTAAGCAAGATGATTTTGTAAGTGATTGTACCATTGATACAGATTTAGAAATTTTAATACCCGATAGTTATGTAGAAAGTATTACGGAAAGACTTTCTTTATATACGCGTTTAGATAATTGCGAAAAAGAAAATGATCTATTGAGTTTTCATACAGAAATCGTAGACCGATTTGGCCCAATTCCCACTTCAGTAAATGATTTATTTACTACTGTTCGTTGTAGATGGTTGGCCGTAGATTTAGGATTTGAAAAAATGACTTTAAAAAATCATACCCTTCGATGTTATTTTATCAATAGACCAGACTCCCCTTATTTTGAATCTGATTTATTTAAAAAAGTATTGGCTTATTTGCAAATAGGTACTAATAAGGCACGGTTAAAACAAACCGGTAAAGTTTTTTTATTAGTAGTAGATGCCATTAAAACGATGGATGAACTGCAAGGTTTTTTAAAAGCCATGCACCAAAGTGTAGTAGGGGTTAAGGCATAAAAAAACTGCCCAAATGTTTGAGCAGTTTAACTTAGTATAATCGGGAATATTTAGAATCCTTTTTTGGCAACGCCGTCTGCAATAGCTTGTAAAGCTTTTGCTTCACTCATGATAGCTGCCATTTTATTGCCTTTTCCATCGTGGCCACCAGCCATATAGCCGCCTTTAGCCGTTTTGGTTATTACTGCATCTTGCATTGGAACATTTTTTTCTTTTGTTTTAAGGCAATATGCTTTGATCATTTTTGAAGTGTCCATGGTAAAGAATTTAATTGTTTTTTAAAAGGGTATCTTAGTTAGTTGTACACAAGTTAAGGTTTTTTTACTATTTGGGGTAAATGCCCGTGTTAAACGTCTATTTTAGCATATTTAGCGTGTGTTTCAATGAATTCCCTTCTTGGGGCCACATCATCACCCATCAACATGCTAAAAATTCGGTCTGCTTCAAAAGCACTATCAATGGTAACCCTTTTTAAGGTTCGGCGAGCGGGGTCCATGGTTGTTTCCCAAAGTTGTTCGGGATTCATTTCACCCAAACCCTTGTATCGTTGAATGGTAACACTATCTTCTTTTCCACCACCTAGTTTTTCAACCAATGCGGTACGCTGTTCTTCACTGTAAGCATATTCCTGCTCTTTACCTTTTTTAATGAGGTATAGTGGTGGTTGTGCAATATAAACCCCACCTTGCTCTACCAGTTCCTTCATATAGCGGAATATAAAGGTAAGAATAAGGGTTGCTATATGGGAACCATCCACATCGGCATCCGTCATAATAATGAGTTTATGATAGCGCAATTTAGCCGTGTTGAGTGCTTTAGGATCTTCCAGAGTACCTACCGTTACACCCAATGCGGTGTACATATTTCTAATTTCTTCGTTTTCATAAATTTTGTGCTCCATGGCTTTTTCCACGTTCAAAATTTTACCACGAAGAGGCAGGATGGCTTGGTAACTTCTATCCCTTCCTTGTTTTGCAGTACCACCCGCAGAATCTCCTTCTACTAGGTAAAGTTCACATTTAGCTGGGTCTCTTTCACTACAATCGGCCAATTTACCAGGCAGGCCACCACCGCTTAAAACGGTTTTACGCTGCACCATATCTCTCGCTTTTTTAGCAGCAACACGCGCTTGGGCCGCCAAAATAATTTTTGAGATTACATTTTTTGCTTCACGGGGGTTCTCTTCTAAAAAGGCTTCTAATGCTCTGGCAACGGTTGTTTGAACAATTCCACTCACTTCACTATTGCCTAATTTTGTTTTTGTTTGACCTTCAAACTGAGGTTCGGGTACTTTAACCGAAATGATGGCACTCAATCCTTCTCTAAAATCATCTCCTTCAATGGTTACTTTAGCCCGTTCAAATAAACCTTCCTTATCGCCATAACTTTTAAATACGCGTGTAAGCGCTTGTCTGAAGCCCGTAACATGCGTACCACCTTCGATGGTATTGATATTATTAACGTAAGAAAAAATATGTTCTTTAAAATCATCATTATAGGTTAATGCTACTTCTACCGCAACGTTAGATGCTTCGTCATGACCATCCACATAAAGAGGTTCGGGAATTAGGGGTGTACGATTGCCATTTTTATCAAGCATTTGTACAAACTCTACAATACCACCTTCGCTATAAAAAATATTGGTGTAATGATTACCGTTTTCATCTTGTTCTCTGAGGTCGTATAAAGTGATATTGATTTTTCTATTTAAAAAAGCCAGCTCTCTTAAACGACTTTCTAAAATATCTCTTTTGTAAACAGATTCTTGAAAAATGGTAAGGTCGGGCCAGAAATGTACTTTGGTTCCTGTTTTCTCACTAACACCCACTTCTCGAACTGGATATTGAGGCGCTCCAATATGATATTCCTGTTCAAATATTTTCCCTTCACGTTGAACAGTGACCATTAATTTAGTACTCAATGCGTTCACACAACTTACACCTACACCATGTAAACCACCCGACACTTTGTACGTATTTTTATCGAATTTACCTCCCGCGTGAAGTACGGTCATAACCACTTCAAGCGCACTTCTTTTTTCTTTGGTATGCATGGCAGTGGGAATACCTCTACCATCATCTTCTACACTGATTGAATTGTCTTCATGAATGGTTACAAAAATATTTTTACACCATCCAGCTAATGCTTCATCAATAGAATTATCTACCACTTCATATACAAGGTGGTGAAGCCCTTTTACACCAACATCCCCAATGTACATGGCAGGTCTTTTTCGAACTGCTTCCAATCCTTCTAAAACCTGAATACTATCTGCCCCGTAATTTTTATTTTCTGCTTCGTGTATTTTGTCTTGTTCTTCACTCATAAACTCTTGTCTCACCTGCGTTTTAGTTAAAATATGCAAGTGGGCAAATGTACTAAATAATACTGCAAAAAAGGGTGTAAAATAAGCCTAGTTTTCCCCATTTTTAATATGTTAAGTTAATCTTTAGTGGAAAAGAGATGAATTACTAAAAAACAAGTGGATCAAGTGAATTTGATTGAGTTAATTCAATCAAAGTGAAAGGCATATTCTATTCTTCTTTGAATTTTTCGTAACTTCAAGTTGTAAGTAGTTCATGTGTTTTAATCAATCTGGAATGAACCGTACTAGCCTCTTATTCCCCATTTGTTGAAGCAGATGTACTGCTCTTAATTGTAATGTTTAAAAATATTTGGAATATGAATTCCTCCAAAAAAAATGATCTCTATATTGTAGCGATTGGGGCCTCCGCTGGTGGGCTAGATGCCATTCAAAAATTGTTTGATTTTATACCTCCAGATACGGGTATGGCTTTTGTGATTATTCAGCACTTATCCCCTGATTTCAAAAGTTTGATGCCAGAATTATTGGCTAAGCACACTTCCATGTCTATTTTTACGGCAGAAGATAAGCAAGAACTGCTACCCAATTGTATTTATCTTAACCAAAGAAATAAAAACTTAAACATTAAGGGGAACCAACTTTTTTTATTGGATAAAGCCCCTATACACAATCTCAACTTGCCAATTGATATCTTTTTTCATTCATTGGGGAAAGAATATAAAGAAAAATCAATTGGGATTATTCTTTCGGGAACAGGATCGGATGGTTCAAGAGGGATTAAAACCATTAAAGAAGCAGGTGGAATGATTTTGGTGCAAGATCCTATTTCAGCACAATTCAACGGAATGCCCAATGCTGCCATCAACACAGGGCTTGCCGAATATATTACCGAGCCAGAAGCAATGGCAAAAATACTAATCAATATTCCGCTATTGAGTGTAAAAGCAGATGTATTAAACGATGTGACGAATGACCATATTTTTTTAAATGTTTTAGAAGCAGTAAATAAGTATGCAGGAATTGACTTTAAGCAGTATAAGAAAAATACACTTATTCGAAGAGTTGAAAAAAGAATGAATTTACATAAAATAAACCAACTAGAAAATTATTGGCAATTCTTAAAAACAAATACAAGTGAACTGCAATTGCTTAAACAAGATTTTTTAATAGGGGTAACTAATTTTTTCAGAGATAAAGAAGCTTTTGATCAATTAAAAGCAGTGGTAATTCCAGCTTTATTTAATAATAAAAAACCAACCGATATTATTAGAGTTTGGATTGTTGCATGCTCTACAGGAGAAGAGGCTTATTCTATTGCTATATTAATTGATGAATATATACAAGCAAATCAGTTGCGAAATGACTATAAAATTTTTGCTACCGATGTAGATGCAAATGCAGTGCAAATTGCCAGTACAGGAAAATTTCATATTTCCAATACAGCCGATTTAGAGCCTAAATATGTAGATACTTATTTTATTAAAAATGTAGATAGTATACAAATCATTAAAAGGGTTAGAGATAAAATGGTTTTTTCTAATCACAATACGTTAAAAGATACCCCCTTTATCCGGATGGATTTGGTGTGTTGCAGAAATATGCTAATCTACTTAAATAATGCTTCTCAACAAAAAGTATTAACCAATTTGCTTTTTGCTTTAAATGCAGGAGGGTTCTTGTTTTTGGGGTCTAGTGAATCAATCAATGAAGTGGGTGTTCATTTTGAAGTGGTAGATAATAAATGTAAAATTTTTAAAAATATTTCAAAAGCAAAACCTGCACCCATTTACGACTATCCTAATGCAAGTATTCGAAATATACTACATAGAGGTCACAAAGAAATAGAATCTACATCGGAACTAGTTACAAGGGACCGCTCTAATTTAATCTATTATAGATTGTTGAGCCAAAAATATAGTCCATCCTGTATTTTTTTCAGTCAAAATTTTACAATACAATATGTGAAGGGGGATGCTGGAAAATACTTACAATTGAATGAGGGCATTTTTCAAGGCAATTTGCTTAACATGATGGATGAATCGCTAGCTACTTTATTAAGAATTAAAGTTCATGAAATTGTAGAACTAGATAAACCTATTTTAATTAAAAATATTATTATTACTAACGGGAATACTCAAAATGCCTTTGATTTATATGTACAAAAATTAAGTGATACGGATGGATTCAAAGATACATACCTCATGCATTTTAATGACAATATTATACCTGTTTTAAATAAAATAGAGTTTACTAAAATTCCAGTTGATTATTTAAGTACTGAAAAAGTAAAAGATTTAGAGTACGCTTTATCCGAATCTAAAATACTACTTCAAAATGTTGTAGAAGAATTAGAAACAAGTAATGAAGAATTACAAGCATCAAATGAAGAATTGATGGCATCTAATGAAGAGTTGCAAAGTACCAATGAAGAATTGCAATCTGTAAATGAAGAATTGTATACTGTAAACTTTGAATTGCAAGATAAAAATAAAGAACTTACCTCTTTAAATAATGATGTCAATAATTTATTGAATAGTACTGAGGTTGGCACTTTATTTCTTGATGCAGAACTTCGAATAAGAAAATTTACCCCTTCGCTTCAGAAGCATTTTAAATTGAACGAAAAAGATTTAGGTCGTTCTATTGCCGATTTTGCTGCCAGTTTTAAAGAGGAGATTCGGCTTAGAATGATTAGTGACTCAAAGAAATCATTAAATGAATTAATTAATTTGGAAGAAGAGATTCAAGATGATGCTCATCATTTTTATATCAGGAAAATTAGCCCTTTTATTACGGTAGATAAAAAAGTGGATGGAGTTGTAATAACATTTGTAGATATTACACATTTGAGGAATTTGTACAATACTTTAGAGATTAAAGAAAAATTAATTGAAAAAGAAAGTGCTTACAATAAGTCGATTATAGAAAATAATTCTTTTTACGTAGTGAAAACAGATTTAAATGGAAATTACACTTATTTTAATAACTATTTTTCTAAAATGTTTGGGATTAATTTAAAAGATTGGGTAGGCAAAAATTCCCTTGAAACCATCGTTCCAGAGGATCATGAAGCATGTATGAAAACTATTGAAAAATGTTTTGCAGAACCCGATAAATCTTTTTGGGTTCACTTACGTAAGCCAAGTCCATCAGGACTAATCATTAGCCAATGGGAATTTAAAATATTGAAAGATGAACATGGAGCATTGTATGAAATTTTATGTTTAGGTCATGAAATTACTTCTTTAGTTAAGAAACAAGAATCCCTCCAATCTTTAGTAAATACAAATGTGGAACAGAAAAATAGATTGATGCAGTTTGCTCATATCCTTTCCCATAATTTCCGCTCACATGTAGCTAATTTAAAGGGAATCATTAAATTATCTGAGACTGTTCCTTCAGATCAACTAGCCGATTTTTTTGATATGGTAAAAACAGTTGCCAATTCTTTAGACGAAACCTTGGTTAATTTAAATGAAACCATTAACATTCAAACTAATGAACATATTCCTATAAAAAATATTTCTATTTTACAATCTATTAAATTAGTGGAACATAGTTTAAGTTTATCTATCGCTGAAACCAATGCACAAATTTTATATGATTTTTCGGAAACAGATATTGTACAAGCTAATCAAGCCTATTTAGATAGTATTCTATTAAATTTAGTTACAAATTCTATAAAGTACTGTAAGAAAGGGATTGTTCCTACAATCACCATTAAGCTTTCTCACATAAACAATTTCAGTCAAATTATCATAGAAGACAATGGAATGGGGATTGATTTAAAAAAATACGGGAATATGGTTTTTGGTATGTATAAAACCTTTCATGGAAATAAAGACGCTAAAGGGTTGGGCTTATTTATAACTAAAATTCAAATTGAAGCGATGCATGGCAATATTAGAATTGAAAGTGAACCCGGAGTGGGAACAACTATGATTATTGAACTTCCTTTTTCAGAAGAAATTTGTTTGAATTAGAGAGAATGCATTAGGTATTTTTATACTTTAAGCTACCCTTACAACCATTTTCTTATACCTCAGATGAACAAAGTTGAATGACTTTTTGTAAAATAGATGTTTATACATTAATTTCGCTTATTGATGATTCAGGTAATGGACATATTAAAAATAGCTCAACGCAATGGAATTGATCCTAGTATGGATTTGTTGTATCAAAAAGAACAAAATATACCTGGTTCAATTCAATATAGCATCAGGCGGTATTATGCTCAACATGCTTGGGTGGCAGAAGACACTGGTATGATGGTGTACCATTACAATGAATCTAAACCCAAAGACAATTATTTAGAACTGCGTTATTGTACTACAGGTAATAAGTATTGCGCTGAAAAAAGTTGTGCTCAGTGTAATGAATTGCCTACCCTTAATTGTCAGGGTAAGCATCAAACAGTAGATGTGTTCACTTTTCATTTTACGGCTACTTTTTTACACCAGTTTGTTCATAATGTTAAAGTAAGTAATCGGAAAGATGAAGTGTTAGCTTTCAAACATCCACATCCTTTTACCAAAGTATTTCCCCTCTGTAATAAAAAAAGAAATGCACTTGATGCATTATTAAATCATAGCTATTCAGGTTCTTTAGAAAATATTTTTGTTAATGCTAAAGTGCATGAACTGCTTTTATACAGCATTGAATGTTTAATAGATGAAAAAGAAGAAGGATTTAGTTGTAAATTTTTAGCTGATGAAAGTGGAAGGGAAAGAATTTATCAAGCTCGCGAAATTCTACTTCAACATATTGGCGACCCCATCACTATTAAAGAATTAAGCCGAAAAGTAGCTATGAATGAATGCTACTTAAAAAAAGGATTTAAGGAAGTGTTTGGTACTACCATTTTTGATTTTTATCAACAACAAAGAATGGAGCATGCTAAGTATTTGCTCTACGAAAAAAGCCTTAGTGTTACTGATGTATCTGCCTTGCTTGGATACTCTTCTATCTCGCATTTTTCTGCTGCCTTTAAAAAACATACGGGCTTAAAGCCTTGTGAGTTGCTGAAATAAAATTTTATTTTTTGCTGGCTGGGTTGGATAAAAAATGATGCAA
>JAVHPL010000060.1:0-20419 GCA_036170555.1 Sediminibacterium sp.
GTTCAATCCCTTCTTCTACCATATTCCAAGATCCGTAAGGAATGGTTTTAAATAAATTGAGAACTTCCGCAGCATCCTCTAAATCATATAATGCTTCGTATGGAGCAAGCCCTTGTTTAGCTCTACGTTTATTAATAAATCGGGTATCATCTCTTTGTATGGTTGCAGAATCTTCTAACAAAATAGCTCCCAGTTCTTTTGTTGCAGGTGTAGCATAAATAACACCTCTGAATCCTTCTTTATATAATTTAGGAATTAATCCAGAATGATCTATATGTGCATGCGATAAAATGAGATAATCAACGGATGATGGATCAAATCCAAATTCGGCATTCAAAGGCATGGTATCTTTTCCCATACCTTGAAATAAGCCACAGTCTAACAAAATTTTTGTACCATTCTTTAAAGTGAGCAAATGTTTAGAACCTGTAACTGTTCTTGCAGCACCATGAAAACTAATATTCATATTTTTTAGCTTTAAAACTCCATGTAACAATGAAGGAGGAAACCATTTCTCCTTGTTCATTTGTACCAATAGAAGTGCACTGCAAGGTTCTTCCTTCTCCTGTTGCTATACAAGCTTCAATGGTATCATCCACCAAAGCCCCATCAGTGCAAGTAAATGAAATAAGTCCAGTTGCTTTTTTAAAAAATGAACCTTCTATATTAACCACCAGCATACTCACTGGTGGGTTACGTTTATACGTTTGCCCTACTGCAAATAAACCCGTACTCATTTCGGCAGCCATTGATTGAACAGCAAAATACATAGACCTAAATGGATTTTGATTAATCCATCTATGCCTTACTTGAACAATTGCCTCATGAGCATCTAGCTTTTTAATACTTAATCCTGCAACAAAAGCAGCCGGTAATTTTATCAGCTTAAAAAAGCTAAACTGAATAGGATTAGAAATTTTCTTTTGAAAAACAGCAAATTGAGGATTCATATTGGCAATTCATAGTTATAAATTAGCTTACAAAAGCAAGGCAGCCAACAGATAATCTGCTACTAAAATTAAGATACAGCTTACCACAACCGCACTTGTACTAGCCCGGCCAATTTCTAATGCGCCTCCTTTTACATGATAGCCAAAATAAGCTGAAATACTGCTAATAATAAATGCAAAAGTGTAGGCTTTGTAAAGCGCAAAATTAATATTGTAGAAATTAAGATTTTGTCGAAGACCTATATCAAAAATATCAGTTGCCAAAATTCCAGCCATATTTCCAGCCGTTCTTCCACCCCAAATTCCTAACACAGCAGAAATGACAATTAAACAAGGAATCACTACTAATGCAGCCAAAATTTTAGGAAATACCAAATAGCTCTTTGTATTAATACCCATAATTTCTAGCGCGTCAATTTGTTCACTGATGCGCATATTCCCTAGTTCACTGGCAATTTTACTTCCTATTACTCCAGCAAGCACAATACTTAAAACAGTTGGAGATAATTCTAAAATCATACTATCTCGTACAATTTGCGCAATGGTAGTTTGAGGAACCAATGGACTTACTAATTGATAAGCAGTTTGCACTGTGGTAACTGCCCCTAAGAACAAAGAAATAATGATCACAATGGGAAGTGCCCCTAACCCAATTTCCACACATTGATGCATGAATTCTTTCCAATACATTCGCCAGTTCTCAGGCTTAGTAAACATGCCCTTGAGCATTAATAAATAGGAGCCGAAATGCGTGAAAAATGACATGCTGATTTTTTAAAAAATTAAATTACGGTTTTTTTCTTCGCTTCCACCAACTACTTCTTTGCACTTCTTCTTTTGTATCGGTTCTGCACTTCAATTGCGCATCAACAACGGCCCATGGCCATATTGATAATACTTCTTACCGTACTGCCTAATTGCAATACGTGTACGGGTTTTTTTAAACCTAATAATATAGGACCAATTGCATCTGCACCACCTATTTCTTTTAATAAATTATAGGTAACATTACCAGAGGTTAAATTAGGGAACATCAACACATTTACATCCTCATCTACCAAATCACTAAATGGATAATTGTCTTTTAAAATTTCTTTATTAAAAGCCATACTACCTTGCATTTCACCATCTACAATTAAAGAAGGATTTCTTTGTTTTAAAATTTTAGTAGCAGCAGCAACTAATTTTGCTTCAGCAGAATCACTGCTTCCAAAATTACTATAACTCAACATGGCAATACGTGGAGTTAAATTAAAATTGCGAACTTCTTTTGCTACCATCATGGTGATATCTGCTAATTCTTCGGCAGTAGGATTAAAATTTACGGTTGTATCTGCTAAAAATATAGGTCCTCTTTTGGTAAGCAATAAATACATACCCGCAATTTTCTTTACGCCTTCATCGGTTCCAATAATTTGAAGTGCAGGGCGAATGGCTTCTGCATAATTTTTAGTAAGCCCACTCAACATTGCATCTGCATCTCCTGTTTCTACCATCATGCAACCAAAATGAATGCGGTCTTTCATGATCTTGATGCTCTCATAATGATTAAACCCTTTACGTTGACGTTTTTTAAAGAATAGTTCTCCATAAAATTCGCGTTTCGCTTCCATTTCATCGCTACGAGGATCAATAACAGGAAGATCGGTGATATCAATATTATTTTGTTCTGCAAGGCGATTAATTTTAATAGGATCTCCTAATAAAATAGGATACGCCATGCCTTCGTCATATACAATACTAGCCGCTTTTAATATTTTTAAATTATCAGCATCTGCAAAAACCAAGCGTTTGGGATCTTTACGAGCTTTATTTCCAATTACCCTGATCAATTGATTGTCTAAGCCCAATCTTTTATTTAATTCCAATGCATACGCATCCCAATTGGTAATTTGTTTTTGAGCAACGCCACTTTCAATGGCCGCTTTTGCCACAGCAGGTGCGATGGTACACAATAACCTTGGATCTAATGGTTTAGGAATAATATATTCTGTACCATAACTCATATTGGTTTGGTTATAGGCCATATTTACAATATCAGGAACAGCAGTTCTGGCTAAATGAGCCAAAGCCTTTACTGCAGCGAGTTTCATGGCTTCGTTTATTTGTGTAGCACGAACATCCAATGCACCTCTAAAAATATACGGAAAGCCCAAAACATTGTTTACTTGATTAGGATAATCAGATCGGCCTGTTGCCATGATGAGGTCTTTACGCACTACAATGGCTTCCTCATACGTTATTTCAGGATCAGGATTGGCCATAGCAAAAACAATGGGATTCTTGGCCATGTTTTTAATCATATCTGGTTTCACTACATTCCCTACACTTAGACCTAAAAAGAAATCGGCATCCTTCATGGCTTTATCTAATGTCCAATCACTTTTTTTAACAGCAAATTTTGATCGGATTGGTCCAAGATCTGTTCTGCCTTCGTGCAAAACACCGTCTTTATCAAATACTATAAAATTTTCGTATTTAGCACCTAATGCAACATATAATTGAATACAGGCCATTGCGGCAGCACCCGCACCATTAATAACAAAACGTGTTTTATCTATTTTTTTCTTTTGTAAATCCAATGCATTCAACATAGCAGCACTACTTATAATGGCCGTTCCATGTTGGTCATCGTGCATCACTGGAATTTTCATTTGTTCTTTCAATTGCTGCTCTATATAAAAACATTCTGGTGCTTTTATATCTTCCAAGTTGATGCCTCCGAAAGTGGGCTCCAAGGATTTTACAATTTCAACAAATTTGGCAGGATCTTTCTCATTAACTTCAATATCAAACACATCTATATCCGCAAAAATTTTAAATAATACAGCCTTTCCTTCCATAACGGGCTTACTAGCTTCGGAGCCAATATCTCCCAAGCCTAAAACAGCAGTTCCATTGGTAATTACGCCTACCAAGTTACCCTTGGCAGTATACTTATAAATATCTTCGGGATTGTTCTGTATTTCTTTACAGGGTTCTGCCACACCTGGGCTATATGCCAACGATAAATCTCGTTGTGTTTTGGCTTCTTTAGTGGGGATTACTTCTATTTTTCCGGGTCTTCCGCTGGAATGGTATTCTAATGCCTGCTCCCTGCGTAAATTCTTCTGTTTAGACATAATAGCAAAGGTACAACTATTATCAAAAATGAATTAAATGCTTCAGACAATATCCAATTTAACTATATAAATGAACTTGTATTTGTTCCTATATATTTCCGTAAAATTGATTTTAGCGAAGTAAATTCACTCCTAAAAATGCCATCATACCCATCCCTATTTCAATAGCATTTTCGTCAATATCAAACTTTGGGGTATGCACTTGGTGAATAATTCCTTTGGCTTCATTGCGAACACCCAATCGGTAAAAGCAACCAGGAATTACTTGTGTGTAATATCCAAAATCTTCTGCGCCCATTCTAATTTCCGTTTCTTCCACTTGAGATTGTCCCATGAAGGCATCAGCTAATTTCCAAGCGGCTTCAGTAAGAGCAGGGTCGTTGTCTACTGTAGGATATCCAATATCTATATGCAAATCAATTTCAGCACCCATACTTTCTACCAAACCAATGGCTAGTTTTCGTATCAAATCATGTGCTTTATACCGCCATTCTTCATCCATGGCCCTAAAAGTGCCCATTAATTTTACTTCGCTAGGAATTACATTGGTGGCATTTCCACCTTGAATAGAACAGATGGATAAAACGGATGGAGATAAAGGATTTTTATTGCGCGAAATAATTTGTTGTAAACTTACTATAAGTTGAGATGCAATTAAAATAGTGTCGGAAGTAAGATGTGGTGCTGCAGCATGTCCTCCTTTGCTTTTGATGGTAATATAAATTTCATCTGCACTGGCCATCACCCTTCCCTTTCTAAAACTCAGTTTACCAATATTCAATCCTGGATGCACATGTAAGCCTACAATACCTTGTGGTGCAGGATTTTGAAGCACACCTTCTTTAATCATATAGCTGGCACCACCCGGATTGCGTTCTTCTCCTGGCTGAAATATCAATTTAACCGTTCCTTCCCATTCCTCTTTTAATGCCTGCAAAATTTTTGCTGCACCCAACAAAACCGAAGTATGCACGTCATGGCCACATGCATGCATAACACCATTATTGATAGATTTGTAAGGCACTTCGTTTTCTTCTAATATAGGAAGTGCGTCCATATCGGCACGCAAAGCAATTACACGTGAAGCAGGATTTTTCCCTTCAATAATGCCCAATATACCTGTACCTGCTTTAGATTCAAAACTAATACCAAGTTGCGTTAGTTGTGCCTGAACATATTCGGTCGTTTTAAATTCTAAATAACTTAATTCGGGATGCGTATGTAAATGCCTTCTGATAGCAATGGTTTCAGGTGCATATTGTTTGGCTAATAATTTAATTTTTTCGTTTAGCATGAACCTATTTTAAATCAAAATATATCTTCGTCTTTGGGCGTATATTCAATACCATCTTCTACAATATATACCCCATTTGGAAAATACTTAATTAATTGTTTTCTAAATTGATTGGCCTCTTCTTTTTTAATAAAATTACCAATACGTACTCTAAAATTGGGCGACTGAAACATCAAATAAGTTTTTTGTTCAGGAAACTTATTCATCATATCTGTTTTAATGCGCTGGGCCTTATCTCTACTGGTGGTGCTTACCAATTGCAAACGATACCCTTTAAATAAACCATTGCTCGTAAGCATAGCACTACGCTTATTTATATATGCTTGCTTTGCCGATAATATATCTAATCTGGCATCTTTTTTTACTATGATAGAATCATTTGCCAGTAACGATTTTACTGCAAAACAAAAAAAACAAAGAAAAAAACATACTGGTTTTATATAAGCCATGTTTAAAGATATAATAAAGAAATACAAATCACAAATACCCTAGTAAGCAGTTGGTAAATCATTTGGTGTTCCATGAACAATGGCTATACTAGCACTGCAACCTAAGCGGGTAGCCCCAGCATCTATTAGTTGTTTGGCAAATGCATAATCCCGAATACCACCAGCAGCTTTTATTTGTACGTTTTGAGGTAAATGCTTTTTACATAATTGAACAGCTTCTACTGTTGCCCCTTTTTCGGCATAACCTGTAGACGTTTTAAGATAATCAATTTCAGCTACCCCATATAGTTCACAGCATTTAATGATTTCGGTATCCGTTAAAACCCCCGTTTCAATAATTACCTTTATTTTTTTCTCCTTTGCCCTAATGATTGGCAATACATGATTCAGTTCATTTGCTAAATAAGTAAAGTCATTATTTTTAATAGCACTAATATTGGCTACTACATCTAACTCATCTGCACCATCTACAATGGCCAATAAAACTTCAGCAAGTTTTGCTTCAATGGCCGAATAGCCAAATGGAAATCCTATAACGGTAGCAACTTGTACTGTTGAACCTACTAAACAGGATTTTGCTTGAATTACAAAATTAGGGGGCACACATACTGCTGCAAAACCAAACTCAAGCGCCTCTTTGCACAGCGTATCTATATCACTTACCAAACAAGTTGGTTTTAATATAGTATGGTCTATATAATGGTTCAATTTCATATAATCAGTTAAAAAGTAAAGGTAGCTAATCTAAATAACCTAAGCTTATAAATACCGTACAGAGGGTATATATACACACTTACTAAATCTATAATTTTAAAAAAAAAATCATGAACGCATTTAAACAAAAAAAACTACTGATTCCAATCATAATATGCTTCTTATTAATCAGCTCTGAAGCAATCAATGCCCAATCAGCATTAGGAATACGACAGGTAAATATTTGGGGAGACTTGGCTTTTGCTAGTCCAGAAAAAGCATTGAAAGGCCCCTATTCAGATGGGAATGCTATGCAAGTATATTATGGTGCGGATATCCCATTTGCATTTATTGAATATAATAAGAAGCAGAATATAGGTTTAAGTTTGGCAGCATTCTTAGGGTATGAAAAAGCCAACTTTTCAAATTCTGTTGGAGATGGTTTAGATGTTAAACTTACTTCATACGGTATTCGTTTAAAGCCATTTGCACAAAAAAACTTAGATCCTAAGAAACTCCATACCAATTTAAGCGGTAAAGGATTGGACGAAGATTTAGTGCCAACTATTAACCTTTTTAAATATATTTTCACTGGATTGTATATTGATTTTGGAATGTCAAGCGCTTCACTCATTGAGCCACCATTTGCAAATGTTCAAAGAAATCCTAAAGTATCAGGCTACGGGTTAGCCCCAATGGTTATGATTAATGATAAAATAGGTGTAGGAATGGATTTGGGAATAAGAAAATACAATTGGACTAATGCGTCTAATACTATTTCAAGTATCAAGTCAATCCATATGGGATTTGGTATGAACATTCATTTATAAGTATATAATAATGCCACGAAAAAATTTTCGTGGCATTATACAATCAGTTGTTGAATTTACTAGGCCTCCTTACCATGACATGCTTTAAACTTCTTTCCGCTTCCACAAGGGCAAGGATCATTTCTGCCAATTTTTGGCCCAACTTTAATAGGCTCTTGTTTTATTGGAGTAGGATCGTAATAATCATTTTCATTAGCACCTAAATCATTCCCTGCAGCATCAATCTGTTCTTTATTGGCACTCAATCTACTCAAATCTGTTTTCTCTTTACGGCCTTCTTTTAATTCGTCTCCTTCAGATAATGGAATATTGGCATGGCATAAAAATTGAACAATTTCTCTATTCACTTCTCCATCCATTTTCTTAAACAGTTCAAATGCTTCCATTTTATAAATTACCAACGGATCTTTCTGTTCATAAGTAGCAGTTTGAACACTTTGTTTTAAGTCGTCCATCGAACGTAAATGCTCCTTCCATGCATCATCAATTAAACCAAGTGTTATAGAACGCTCTAATGAATTGAGTAATTCCGCACCATTGGTTTTTAAGGTTTTATCCATATTGGCTAATACCTGCATTTGCTTTCTACCATCGGTAAAAGGAACAATCACATTGTCTATATGTGATCCTTGTTGTAATTTAATATTTTTAAATACAGGCACTGCTTGAATCATCAAGTCTTGCTTTCTTCTTTCATAATTAGTAATAGCTTCAGTATATAATTTTTCGGCCAACTGATTTTCATTAGCCCTATTTAATTCTTCTACGGTTATACTTGTATCAATTCCAAAATGTACAATACTGGCTAATCTAAATCCTTCATGATCATTTTGTTCTTTAAATGCACTCACTAACCCTTCGGCAACAGCATACATGGCATTATCTAAATCTAAAGCCAACCGTTCTCCAAACAAAGCGTGATTCCTTTTTGAATATATTACTGTTCGCTGTTTATTCATAACGTCGTCGTATTCTAACAAACGCTTCCGAATACCAAAATTATTTTCCTCTACCTTACGTTGTGCGCGTTCAATAGATTTAGTAATCATGCTATGTTGAATTACTTCACCTTCTTTATAACCAGCAAAATCCATCACTTTGGCAATACGTTCACTTCCAAACATTCGCATCAAATCATCTTCTAAAGAAACAAAGAATAAAGAAGAACCTGGGTCTCCCTGACGTCCTGCACGACCTCTTAACTGACGGTCTACCCTCCTAGATTCATGACGTTCTGTACCTAAAATGGCCAATCCACCCGCTTCTTTAACACCTGGCCCTAGTTTAATATCGGTACCTCTACCAGCCATATTCGTGGCAATGGTGATAGATCCTGCAAAACCAGCTTCAGCAACAATTTGTGCTTCACGTGCGTGTTGTTTTGCATTCAATACATTGTGTGGAATTTGTTTTTGACGAAGCATTCGGCTTAACAATTCACTCACTTCTACAGAAGTGGTACCCACCAACACAGGTCTTCCTGCATCGCGCATTTTTACAATTTCATCTATTACTGCACCAAACTTTTCTCGCTTGGTTTTAAATACTAAATCTTGATCGTCCTTTCGTATGGCCTTTACATTGGTAGGAATACTTACCACATCTAATTTATAAATATCCCATAACTCAGCAGCTTCAGTTTCTGCAGTACCAGTCATACCTGCTAACTTATGGTACATTCTAAAATAATTCTGTAAAGTAACAGTAGCATAAGTTTGCGTTGCTGCTTCTATTTTTACATTTTCTTTTGCTTCAATTGCCTGGTGCAATCCATCGGAGTATCTACGACCATCTAATATACGTCCTGTTTGTTCATCTACAATTTTAACACTTCCATCCATTACCACATACTCCACATCTTTATCAAATAAAGTATAGGCTTTTAATAGTTGTTGAGCGGTATGAATACGATCTGCCTTAATAGCATATTCATTAATGATACTTTCTTTTCGATGTAATTTTTCGTCGGCACTTAAAGATGCATCTTTATCTACTGCAGCTAAACTTAAACTGATATCCGGTAAAATGAAAAAAGTAGGATCCTCACCTGAACCTGTAATTAATTGAATGCCTCTATCGGTTAATTCAACAGCATTATTTTTTTCATCAATATAAAAATACAATTCTGCATCTGCTTTTGGCATTTCGCGTTGCTGATCGGCCAAGTAAAAATTTTCTGTTTTCTGCAATTTTACCCGCATGCCTGGCTCACTCAAATATTTAATTAATGCACTATTCTTGGGTAATCCTCTATGGGCTCTAAACAAGGCCAACCCTCCGTCTTTGGGATCATCATTACCTTCTGCAATTTTTTTCTTGGCTTCTGTTAAAAAATGCTGGGTAGCTTTTTTTTGCGCGTCTACTAATTTTTCAATTCTTGGTTTTAACTCAAAAAATTGTTGTTCTCCTGTTTGATGACCAATAGGGCCAGAAATAATTAAGGGAGTTCGAGCATCATCAATTAATACACTATCCACTTCATCTACCATGGCAAAATGGTGTTTTCTTTGCACCATTTCTTCGGGGCTATGAACCATATTATCACGCAGATAGTCAAACCCAAATTCATTATTGGTACCATAGGTAATATCAGCTAAATAAGCTTTTCTTCTTGCCTCACTATTGGGTTCATGCTTATCTATGCAATCTACTGTTAAACCCAACCATTCAAAAATAGTACCGTTCCATTCACTATCCCTTCTTGCCAAATAATCGTTTACCGTAACAATATGTACGCCTTCTCCTGCCAACGCATTTAAATAGGCAGGTAAGGTAGATACCAAGGTTTTACCCTCCCCCGTAGCCATTTCTGCAATTTTACCTGCATGTAAAACACTTCCTCCAATTAACTGAACGTCATAATGCACCATATTCCAAGTAACCGAACCTCCACCTGCAGGCCAAGAATTTTTATAGGCTACAGTATCTCCTTCAATTGTGATATATTCTTTACGAACACTTAATTCTCTATCTAACAAGGTTGCAGTAGATCTGATTACTGCATTTTCTTTAAACCTACGGGCCGTTTCTTTTACTACGGCAAAAGCTTCTGGCTGAATTTGGGCTAAAATTTCCTCTATCTTTTTATCCCTTTCTTTTCTTAGTTTATCAATTTGCTGATAAATTTCATCTTTACCATGAATATCCATTTCGGGCAATGCCTCTGCTGCCGTTTTTTGGGCAACAATTTCTGCGTCTATACTGGTAAGGTGCTGCTGAATACGGCTTTTAAATTCATCCGTTTTGGCACGCAAAGCATCATTATCCAAGGACTGGTATTCATTAAAAAATTCATTCGCTTTTACAACAATGGGCATTAAAAGTTGCACATCTTTTTCACTTTTACTGCCCCCAAATAACTTTGTGATTAATTTCAACATATAATAACTGCTCTAATATGAAAGTATAAATAGTCAAACAACGTGCAAAAGACCAATTTTAGTCAATTTGGCACCCTGATTGAGCGCTGGCAAAGGTAGGCTTTTGAACTTAGACCATCATAACCCAAAACAATTTTAAAATCGCCAATAATTTTATTAATTTATACCCTGTTATGGTAAAATGCTAGCATAATTGGAATTTATATGCCTTTCTGCTACTTTTGCAGCCCAAAACAGTTTGTTCATATGGCCGGTCAATTAAAAGAGGTTAGAAACAGAATCAAGAGTGTACAAAGCACCCAGCAAATTACCAAGGCAATGAAAATGGTAAGTGCTGCAAAACTCCGTCGCGCGCAGGATTCTATTACTCAAATGCGCCCTTATGCCAAAAAACTACAAGAGATGCTTAGCAATATAGTAAGCAGTATTGAAGGAGGAACTGTTTTGGCATTGGCTGAAGATAGAATCATTGAAAAAGTATTATTGATTGTAGTTACCAGCGATAGAGGTTTGTGCGGAGGATACAATGCTAATATCATTAAGCTAGCAAAGAGTACCATTGCAGATAAATATGAAGCACAATGGAAAAAAGGCAATTTAACCATCTGGAATATTGGCAAAAAAGGTTTTGAGGGATTAACTAAGTCAGGATACAAAACAGATGCAACTTTTAAAGACATCTATTTAAATTTACATTTTGAAGCGGTTCAAACTGCTGCACAAGCTGCTATGAAAGCATTTGAGCAAAAAGAATTTGATGCAGTAGAAATTATTTATAGCGAATTTAAAAATGCTGCAACACAGGTATTTACAGTAGAACCTTTTTTACCTATTCCTAAAATAGCACAAGCTAGCAAACAAAAAAAAGCTGATTTTATTTTTGAACCCGCCAAGGAACAATTGATTGCAGAATTGATGCCTAAAATTCTAAATACCCAATTATATAAAGCTGTTTTAGATGGCAATGCCAGTGAGCATGGGGCAAGAATGACTGCTATGGATAAGGCTAGTGAAAATGCAAATGAATTGCTTAAATCACTTAAAATTAGCTACAACCGTGCACGTCAGGCTACTATTACTACCGAATTAACCGAAATAGTAAGTGGCGCAGCCGCTTTACAAGGATAAAATTACCCAAGAATAGATTACTTTAAATTTGGAGTAATTTTTTATCTTCAACCAATTACTAATTAGTTACCGAATGGAATTAAGTGAAATTATCCCGCATATAGAAGTGCTCATTTTTGCCAGTGAGAAACCACTTACTGCATTGGATATTGTAGAACTCATCAACAATAGTTTTGGATTTTTAGAAGAGCGTATTTCCTTAGAGCAGGTAGAACATGCAGTTGAGGGCATACGCGAAAAATATAATTCAGAATTTTATCCATTCGAAGTAAGAGAAAGTGGTGGTGGATGGCAATTTCTTACTAAGAAAGATTTTCATAAAACCATTGCACAATTAAATGGCGATAAATTTTTAAAACGCTTATCTAATGCAGCATTAGAAACATTGGCAATTATTGCCTATAAACAACCCATTACCAAGGGTGAGATAGAAGCCATTAGAGGAGTAAATAGCGATTATAGTATTCAGAAATTATTAGAGAAAGAACTGGTTTTAATTAGCGGAAGAAATGAGCAAATGCCTGGCAAACCATTGGTATATGCTACTTCCAAAACATTTATGGATTATTTTGGCATCAACAATACTACTGATTTACCTAAAATAAAAGAGGTATTAGCAGAACAACTAGTAGAAGGCACTTTAATTAACCAAGCAGACTTTACCGATAAGTCTATTGCAAATGCAACGGCAGCGGATCTTGCTCCAATATCGGAAATGGATGAAGCAGCCGCAAATGAAACAGTAGAAATAGTAGATGATATACCAACATCCACTTCAGAAGATGTACATGAAGAAGCCACTGAATCTGAAAGTGAAACTTTCAAGCAAATTGAACCTGAATTTATTGAAGGTGATGTATCTGATATTGAAGTGAACAATGCAGGCGAATTAATTATCAAAAAGGACGATAGCACCAGTGATGATAATACAGAAACCAATGCAGAATAATTTTGGTATTATCTTTACAGCATGTTTAGTATCACCAGCAATCAGCAACTTATTCAATTAGCCAACCAGTATGGTACGCCTCTTTATGTGTACAATGCCAATAAAATTACCGCGCAATATCAACAATTACAAAATGCATTTGAGCAAGTTGATGCGCAATTTTTCTTTGCTTGCAAAGCTCTAACAAATATTAGTATCATTAAGCATGTACTACATTTGGGCTGCAATATAGATTGTAGTTCTATTAATGAAGCCCTCATTGCAATGAAAGCCGGATTTGATCCAAAAAAAATATTGTACACGAGCAATGGTATTGCATTTGATGAAATTGAAACTGCTGTATCGTTAGGCATAAACATCAATATAGATAGCCTATCTAATTTAACAAAATTTGGTAAAAGGTATATGGGCAATTACCCAGTAGGAATTCGATTAAGACCCAATATAATGGCAGGAGGAAATTTAAAAATTTCAACAGGCCATGAAAACAGCAAGTTTGGAATTCCAATTGAACAACTCAATGAAATACTACAAATAGTAAAAGAATATCAACTAAATATTGCCGCCTTACATGTACATACGGGTAGTGAGATAAAAGATGTAGATGTATTTATGCAAGTAGCAGATATTTTTTTTGATTTAGTTCCGTATTTTCCTACAGTGCAATTTTTAGATTTAGGAGGTGGATTTAAAGTACCGTACAAAGAAGATGAAAAGGGTACAGATATTCATTTACTGGGCATTAAAGTAAAAAAGGTATTAGAAAAATTAGCTACTACATATAAAAGAAAATTTCAAGTATGGTTCGAGCCAGGAAAATTCTTGGTAAGTGAATGTGGCCATTTTATTACCCAAGTAAATGTGTTAAAACAAAATAATACAACTTGTTTTGTTGGAGTAAATAGTGGATTTAATCATTTAATTAGACCCATGTTTTATGATGCCTATCATCGTATTCGAAATATAAGTAACCCATCTGGCCCCTTAAAACAATATGCCGTTGTAGGCCATATTTGCGAAACAGATACTTTTGCATGGGATAGAACACTCAATGAGGTTAGAGAAGGAGATTTATTGGTATTTGACAATGCTGGAGCTTATGGATTTGAAATGGGTAGTAATTACAATGCCCGTTTTTTGCCTGCACAGGTGATGATTAAGGGAACAGAACCATATTTAATTCGAAAAAGAGATGTATTTGAAGATTTGTTAAGAAACCAAATTGAGCTAGATTAATAACTAATTAGTAGTTTGCAGTTACATGATTGAAATAAGCCATATTACAAAAAGTTTTCAGGGTGTTAATATCCTCAATGATATCAGCGCCGTAATAGAAGCAGGTAAATGTAACCTCATTATTGGAGCAAGTGGTAGTGGAAAAACAGTGCTCACCAAATGCATTGTTGGATTATTTAAACCAGAGAAGGGAATTATTTCTTTTGATGGGGCCGATTTAGTAACAATGGACGTTAAGGATAGAAAATTATTGAGGCAAAAAATTGGCATGTTGTTTCAAGGAAATGCCTTGTTCGATTCTATGACAGTAGAAGAGAATATTATTTTTCCGCTAGATATGTTTACTAAGCTAACCTATGCAGAAAAAAGAAAAAAAGCAGCAGCGGTACTAGACCGAGTAAACTTAACCGAGGCACATAAAAAATTTCCTGCTGAAATAAGTGGAGGTATGAAAAAAAGGGTGGGAATTGCCCGATCCATTGTACTCAATCCAAAATATTTATTTTGCGATGAACCCAATTCTGGTCTTGATCCTCAAACCTCGCTGGTGATAGATAAATTAATTAAAGAAATTACTGTAGAATACAATATTACTACCGTTGTGGTAACCCATGATATGAATAGTGTGATGGAAATTGGTGATCATATAGTGTACCTGCATCAAGGTAAGAAACAATGGGAAGGAACCAATAAAGACATTATTTTTAGTAAAGATAAATTATTAAATGATTTTATTTTTGCTTCGGATTTTTTGCAAGATGCTAAGCAAATGCGCATGATGGAAGCATCAAATAAAGCATAGTATTCAAAATATATTTGCCATGATTCAAAAAAAAATATTCACTTTTCTTTTTTGTTGCATTGCTATTTTGGGAATGGGGCAATCTCCAATAGATACTATTCCTCCCTATCAGCGAAATCCTGCAATGCCTAATTTCAAAATTTTATTACCAGATAGCACTTGGTTTAAAAAAGCCAATTTGCCCCAAAGCGAATATACAGCCATCATTTATTTTAGCCCAGAATGTGGTCATTGCCAACACGAAGCCAAAGAAATTGTAAAAAATATAGACAGTTTAAAACAAGTATTTTTTGTTTGGGTTAGTTATAGAGATTTACATGATATTAACAGCTTTTATACTCATTATAAATTAAACAATTACCCCAATAATGTGGCAGGAAGAGACCCACAATATTTTATACCTGCTTTTTTTCAGGCAAGGTATACTCCCTTTGTAGCATTGTACAATAAAAGCCAACAATTTGTAAAAGCATGGGAAATGGGAGTAGAAATACCCGAATTATTAGAATTTCTTAGGAAAAACTAATATCCCAATCGTACCTTTACCATATTGATTAACTCACTTTAAATATTGCATCTATGAAAGTTACTGTAGTAGGCGCTGGTGCCGTTGGAGCAACCTGTGCTGATAATATTGCCCGTAAAGAATTATGTACCGAGCTTGTATTGCTAGATATAAAAGAAGGTTTAGCAGAAGGTAAAGCACAGGACATGATGCAAACTGCTGCTTTACTAGGGTTTGATACAAAAGTTGTTGGAAGTAGTAATGATTACACAAAAACTGCTGGCAGTAATGTGGTTGTCATTACTTCGGGAATTCCACGTAAACCGGGTATGACCAGAGAAGAATTGATTGGCACCAATGCTGGTATTGTAAAAGAAGTATGTAATAAAATACTCACTTATTCTCCAGATGCTATTATTATTGTAATTAGTAATCCAATGGATACTATGACCTATTTGGCATTGCAAAGTACAGGCTTGCCTAAACATAGAATCATAGGAATGGGAGGCGCATTAGACAGTGCCCGTTTTAAATATCAATTAAGCACCCAATTGGGATGCAGTCCTGCAGATTTAAACGCAATAGTAATTGGTGGTCATGGAGATACAACAATGATTCCGTTGATACACCATGCAACTTGGAATTCTGCGCCTGTTAGTGATTTCTTGTCTACAGAGCAACAGCATGAAGTAGTAAACAACACCATGGTAGGTGGTGCCACTTTAACTAAATTAATTGGTACATCTGCATGGTATGCACCGGGTGCTGCTGGAGCTGCATTGGTTGAAAGTATTTTACGTGATGAGAAAAAATTATTTAGTTGTTGCGTATTTTTAGATGGGTCATACGGTCAAAAAGATATTTGCTTGGGCGTACCTGTAGTTATTGGTAAAAATGGATGGGAAAAAATTATTGAATTTAAATTAAGTGCAGAAGAACAAGCAACATTTAATAAAAGCGCAGATGCTGTAAGAAGTATGAATGAAGTGTTGAAATCATTATAGCGTTACAAATTTATATAATCGGTATTGATACAAATTATATACCTATTTAATTAAATCAGCAAGAGGCTGTCTCATCAAATCGAGATAGCCTCTTTTATTTTATATAACTGATGTAGAATTGTTATTGACAAAGCGATTATAGAATACATTTTATAGATCACAATTTCTTTTATTTGCTTTTGAATAGTAAAATCCATGTTCTTTATATGCTAATTTATGGCATAACATAGTATAGCTTTAAAATAAATAACATAAACGACCACGTACTTTACTAAAATCAATGATTCAAATTAAAAAAAAATTAGTCTATTAATTAGGTAGAGTAATAGAAAAAGCTATATTTGTAGTCTTAAAAGGTAAAATATTGTTTATGATTTATTTCTATTATAGCAATTCCCATGCAGTTTTTGCACGATGTTGTTACAGATAACTTTTACACAAATACCTATTGAATTTATAAATTATTGAATTGATCTATCCTTTCAACAATGGGCAGAAATTATTTATTTCTGTTCGAACTAAACTTTTATGATTATGAAAAAGAAAAAAAGATTTTACTTAACACTATTAACCCTTGCATTTGTATGGATGACAACATTGGGAATAGCGCAAACTGCCGTTATAAAAGGGGTTGTTAAAACAGACTATACAGCATTATCAGATGCTAGCATTAAAGTTGGAAAATTTGGTACAAGAACTAATGCAGAAGGTAATTATAGCATTACAGTAAACCCCGGGAAATATACTATTTCCGCTTCTTACACAGGTTACGAAACAGTTTTTAAAACAGTAACTATTGCTGCAAATCAAACTATTGTTGCCGATTTCAACTTAACCATTACGGCATTATTAAACGAAGTAGTTGTATTGGGAAGTAGATCTACTCCAAGAACTCAATTAGAAACAACTGTTCCAATAGATGTATTAGACATCAGGAAATTAGCAGGGGTGGGTGCCCAAGTTAACTTAAACCAAATTTTAAATTTTGTTGCTCCTTCCTTTACATCAAATACACAATCATTAGGAGATGGAACAGACCATATTGATCCAGCATCATTACGAGGACTTGGTCCAGATCAGGTGCTGGTATTGGTAAATGGTAAAAGAAGATATAATACTGCTTTGGTAAATGTAAATGGAACACTTGGAAGAGGTAGTGTTGGTACAGATCTAAATGCAATTCCAGTATCTTCAATTGATAAAATTGAAATTCTGAGAGATGGAGCATCAGCACAATATGGAAGTGATGCCATTGCAGGTGTAATTAATATTGTTCTTAAAAAAGGAGTTAATAAGTTCAATGCTTCTATCACTTCTGGCTCATATAATACCAATACGAATGGGCAAAAAATAGTGGATGGAGAAAATTTTCAAGCAGCATTTAATTTTGGACTACCTGTAGGTACAAATGGGGGTTTTATCAATTTTTCTGGTTCATTTGATGATAGAAAACCTACCAACAGAGGGGGCGAAAGAACTGGTACTTTATATAAAAGATATCCAGGGAACGTAGACAGAACAGATTCATTTTTGCTTGCGACCAACACTACTAGAAAAGATTATAGTTTAATTGTTGGTCAGTCTCAATACAGAAGCGGTCAATTTTCATTCAATAGTATCATTCCAATTTCTAATGATGCTTCATTTTATACATTTGGCGGCATTGGTTATCGTAAAGGAAAATCTCCAGGATTTTATCGTTTACCAAATGAATCTCGAAATGTATTAGATATTTATCCACTAGGATTCATCCCATTTATAGAATCAGATGTATATGACCGTTCATTTGTAACAGGTATTAAAGGAAAAATTCAAGGCTGGAATGTAGACTTTAGTAATGCTTTTGGTCAAAATCAATTCAACTTTGGTGTAGTACATTCTTTAAATGCATCTTTAGGAAAAGCATCACCTACTCAATTTAATGCTGGTGGACCAAAATTTACTCAAAATACTACCAATGTAGATTTTAGCAAAGGATTTGACTGGCTAGCTGGTGCTAACCTTGCATTTGGAGGAGAATTCAGGTATGAAAATTATCAAATTAAAGCAGGAGATCAAAACTCATACGCCAACTTTGGATTAGCAAGATCTGTTGGAATTGACGGAAGTGGAAACCCTATCTTGATTCCAGATTTTGGGGGAGCTGTAAATACTTTATTTGGGCCTGATGGATCTCCAAGACCAGGCGGGGCACAGGTATTTCCAGGTTTTAGACCAGAAAATGCAGTGAATGCAAGCAGAACAGCTGCAAGCATTTACGGGGATGCTGAATTTAATTTTTCATCAGCATTTTTAGTGGATGCAGCCATACGCTTTGAAAACTATAGTGATTTTGGATCTACTACAAATGGGAAATTAGCAGCAAGATATAAAGTAAATAAAACATTTTCTTTACGTGGTTCTGTAAGTACAGGATTTAGAGCACCTTCATTACAACAGCGATATTATGCCAATACTGCAACTGTATTTGTTAGTGGAATTGGGTCTGAAGTAGGTACGTTTACCAATGATAGCCGTCCTGCAAAATTGCTTGGAATTCCTACGCTGAGTCCTGAAAAATCTAAGAGTGTAAGTGTAGGCTTTACAAGTGGCTTTGGAAAATTTAAAGTTACTATTGATGGATACTTTACTAATATAAAAGATAGGGTTATTTATACAGGTCAATTTACTGGAAGTAATTCACCTTCTGCATCTGCAGTAGACAAAGAAATTTATCAACTACTTTCTTTAGCAAATGCAACAGGCGCATCGTTTTTTGCAAATGCGTTAGATACTGATACCAAAGGATTAGATGTAATCGTATCTTACAAATCAATACTAGGAAAAGGTAACTTTAGCGCAGACTTAGCTGCCAACTTTAATAAAACAGAACAAGTAGGCCCCATTCATACATCTATAAAACTGTCAGGAAAAGAAAGTACTTATTTTAGTAATTCTAATAAAGTTTATTTAGAAAATGTAGTACCAAATACAAAAGCAAATCTTGCTCTAAACTATACTATCAACAAATTCAATTTCTTCCTACGCAATAATTATTTTGGTAAAGTAACAGAAGCAAGCAATACAATTGCCAATCAACAAAGGTATGCTGCAAGGGTAGTAACTGATTTATCAATTGGATACAAACTAAATAAATTTACGAATATTACTGTAGGATCAAATAATCTATTGGATGTTTATCCCGAAAAAATTGGTATTGCTGCTAATGGCAATTCAGGACAATTTATTTATTCACGAAGTGCTCAACAATTTGGCTATAATGGAAGATATATATTCGCAAGAATTGATGTAAATCTATAAGCAATACAAAGTAAAATTCAACTCACTGGAACTGCCCCAAGTAGTATACACTGATGGGGCAGTTTTTTTTTGCTTACTCATAAACCAGTTCCTATTGATTGTTGCATATTATCTGCTCCTGCTACAAATTTAAATATAGATTCACTGTTTTATTAATTAAATCAAGATCTTGCATCTGCATACAATTAAAATGTTTTTTTGGGCATTTTTTGGTACCATAATTACTGCAAGGCTGACAAGTTAAACCAGGCACAATAAAATTTTTAAATAGAGGCTCCCCAGCAAATTGGTTCATTTGAGATTTTCCATAGTAAGGTTCAACATCTAATAAAGGAGAGGTTCCTCCCCAAATGGCCAATACTTTTTTATGAAAGGCACAAGCTATATAGAGTAAACCCGTGTCGTGCGAAATCACCATTTTAGCCATCCGAACCAAATCGGCCGACTCATGCAAACTAAATTTGCCACAAGCATTGTAAATTTTAATAGGATCAATAGACGCAATTGCTTCACCATCCGCTGCATCATCTTTTCCTCCTATTAGGATTATAGGGAAATTAATTTGCTGGCAAAGTGCTTGTAATTTTTGTATGGGTAATTTTTTAGTAAAATAGGATGCCCCAATTACGATGGCTATATAACCTGCTATTTGGGCAAGTGGTAAATCATGGGGTTTAATACCCTTTCCTGCTGGAATAAAATAATCTAACCCTTGCTCATCATTATGAACACCCAAGGATGCAACTGCATCTATACAACGTTCGGAAATATGCCTAC
>JAVHPL010000061.1:0-4564 GCA_036170555.1 Sediminibacterium sp.
GTACTGCCGATTCATTGCTTCCACTAAAACAATGAAAAATACCCCTTAATCCCTTGGCTGCATAAGGTTTTACCAATTCAATGGTTTCCTGCATGGCATTGCGGGTATGTATCACAATGGGCAAATGGTTTTCCAAGGCCCAGTCCATTTGTATCTTAAATGCTTCATATTGTTGCTCCTTAAATTGAGTATCCCAGTAAAAATCTAGTCCTATCTCGCCAACGGCGGCAAATTTGCGCTTTGCTAACCAATTTTTTACTATTTGCAGTTCTTGCTGGTAATTTTCTTTTACAGAACATGGATGCAAGCCCATCATTGCCTTACAATGGTTGGGATACTTTGCTTCCAATGCTAACATGGAGTCTATTTCACTGCTATCAATTCCAGGCAGAAACATTGTATCTACGCCAGCTCGTATAGCACGCTCAATCACTAGATCTTGATCTACTTTAAATTCCTCCGTATACAAATGACAATGGGTATCTATCAGTTTCATTTCACAAAAATTGCATTTATTTTTCTCCCTGAGAAAATAAATCATTCAAAGCATGCGTTTAATAGAAACGACAGGTACTATTAAGATAGATGATCAATGCAACAACAGAAATATTCATTAAAAAGGGCTTGATAAATTAACTACAGTGACCTTGGCAATATTTTAGATCACTGGATTTTTGTTTTCATAGGGTACGGATTAAAAAACAGGCTGAGGTTTCTACCTCGGCCTTCCCTTTTTTTAGGGTATCTAATAAATTATTTTTTGAGCGTTTTTTTAAAAAAAGTATGCCTTGGGAAGCTTGTATTTCCTATTGTGGTAGCGCTTCAAAACGATATCCTAATTGCGTAAAATGGGCTAGCACCCGCGGCAATGCATATTGCATGCGTTCCCAAGCCTTAGTGCTATCATGAAATACTACAATAGATCCGGCTGATGCATGGCGAATTACATTGGATGCACAGGCTGCTGGGCTTAGGTTTATATCAAAATCTCCACTCAATACCGTCCACATAATTATTTTATATCCTTTTGGTGTAAGAGGAGTTTGAATTATTTTCCGAATCTGCAATTTGGTGATTCGTCCATAAGGTGGCCTAAATAAATTTGATTCAATTAAAGTGGCCGCTTCGTTTATTTCTGCTAAATATTTTTCATCCGTTACTTTCCATCCATTGGCATGATGTTGCGTATGATTGCCTACAGCATGTCCTTGTGCTTGAACTTCAGCATAAATTTCGGGATACAATTCTATATTTTTTCCGATACAAAAAAAACTGGCTTTGGCTTGGTATTTTGCCAGTGTTTCCAAAACAAATGGCGTGGCTGTTTCGTGTGGACCATCATCGAAACTTAAATATATTATTTTTTCTTCTGTTGGAATTTTCCAAACCAATTGCGGATAGATGGCTTTTAACCACCAAGGTGTTTTTACCAAATACATGATATAAAGATATTCTATTGCCTATCAATATCCATAAGCGATTAAGCCAATCACTAAATTTTCGTATTTGTAAGCCTTACCCGATTGAGCCAATGTTTTTTTCTGTGAGGTTTCATTTTCTAACAAGGCATCCATAAATACTTCCATTCGCTTGATATCTACACTGGGTATGCCTCCCCTGGAAATGGCCGTTCTACTAAATGTACCCAACATAGATTCCCATGCATTGTTAAATAAAGAGGGTGTTACAAAAAGTTCCGTTCCTAAAATGCTATTTCCCGAAATAGCTAAAAATCCGGCAAATGCACTATCTGTTTTAGCCATCTTTGCATTAAAAAAATTTCTATACATAGAATCGGCCTTGATACCATTTCTATCTAACTGCCCATAAGCCGATGTTCCCACGGGCATTTGCTGAGATTTAAACCGATCACTAATATCTTTCCATATTTCTGCCTGATGTTGTGTTAAATCCATAGTGCGGCGCAAATCTAAATCGGCACTACCATTATGCGTAAAGCCTCTGGGCCTTTTGGCCCATCTTCCCTCTTCTACACAATACACCGTAACATAATATTCATCTTTCCCCGGTGGAATTAATTTGGTTTCACCCACCATCCTATCTTGCTTTCCTCCCATTAATAATTCACCCGAATTCACCAAAATAGATTTACCTGTATTATTAATTACACTTAATATATGTACATCCGCATCACCCTTTGTGATAAATTCTTTCACTTTTACTTTCCCAGTGCGCATTCCCTCCGATAATGTAGTATACTTACTTGGCAACATTTCTTTATAGAAGGGCATTCCGGCCCCTTCGCCCCTATATCGGATGGGTATTAATTGTAGGTTTTGAAATGTCCAGGCAGAATCATAATCTACCCAAACCTGCTGATAAGTTAACTGTGCAGGGCAAATTTGAGCAATCAATACAAATAATATCAACAATTGGATGCGGCGCATAAATTGAAATTACCATTTTTGTAGGTTACTTTCTCTTAACGAATTTGCAAAGTTTATATTTGCATCATGAATAAAAAAGTTAGGGTTCGTTTTGCCCCATCTCCAACGGGTGGTTTACATGTAGGTGGCGTTAGAACCGTGTTATTTAATTATTTATTTGCCAAGCAACATGGGGGCGATTTTATTGTTCGTATAGAAGATACTGACCAAACTCGTTTTGTAGAAGGCGCCGAAGAGTATATTTTCAACACCCTCAGATGGTGCGGCCTTGAACCTGATGAAAGTCCTTTACATGGTGGGCCCTATGCCCCATATAGGCAAAGTGAACGCAAAGCAAGTTATGCTCAATTTGCCGAGCAATTGGTTGCTAGTGGCCATGCTTATTATGCATTTGATACTCCTCAACAATTAGAGCAAATGCGTATTGATTTTAAAACAGCAGAGAATCCTTCTCCTCAATACAACCATCATATCAGATTACAGATGCGTAATTCATTAAGCCTATCGGCAGATGAAGTTGCTGCTCTTAAAAATGCTAACACTCCGTTTGTAATTAGAATTAAAATGCCTGTTAATGAATCCGTTTCTTTTACGGATATGATTCGTGGGGAAGTGGTGTTTAATACATCTCAAGTAGATGATAAGGTTTTATTAAAAGCAGATGGCATGCCTACGTATCATTTAGCCGTGGTGGTAGATGATTATGCTATGAAAATTTCTCATGCTTTTCGTGGGGAAGAATGGCTGCCTTCGGCTCCTGTTCATATTTTGCTTTGGAAATATTTGGGTTGGGAAAATGAAATGCCTCAATGGGCGCACTTGCCGTTGATTTTAAAACCAGATGGAAATGGTAAATTAAGTAAGCGTGACGGAGATCGTTTGGGATTTCCTGTTTTTGCCATGGATTGGACCGATGCAAAAACGGGTGAAAAATCCTTGGGCTTTAAAGAACGCGGATTTTTACCAGAAGCCTTTATTAATTTACTGGCTTTATTGGGTTGGAATGATGGTACAGATAGAGAAATTTTTTCCTTATCCGAATTGATTGCTGCTTTTTCTATGGATCGTGTGCACAAAGGAGGTGCTAAATTTGATTTTGAAAAAGCCAAATGGTATAATCAAGAATGGATTAAACGATCAACTGCTGCATCATTACTTCATCCTGTAAAAGCCTTACTGAATGAGCAATTGATTGTAGTGGAGGATAATAGTGTTTTAGAAAAAGTTATTGATTTAGTTAAAGAGCGTTGCACATTGCTCTCCGATTTTGTAGCGCAGAGTTCCTTCTTTTTTGTTGCGCCTGTTGAATTTGATACAGCCTCTATTAAACCCAAATGGAACGATGCAAAAAATTTATTTTTTATTGAACTAGCCAATGTTTTTGAAAGCAGCATTGTTTGGCAAACAACCGATTTAGAAACCAGCTTTAAAGAGTTGGCTGCTGCCCATCAATTAAAACCAGGTGAACTAATGTTGCCATTACGCATCATGCTAGTGGGCGGAAAATTTGGGCCAGGTGTTTTTGATATTGCGGCAATCATGGGTAAAAAAGCTACCACAGAAAGAATAAGAAAAGTATTGTCTATTTTAGAGCATGAATAAAAATAACCGGCTAATATATATTCTAGCCTTACTTAAATTCATTTTACCTTTTCTACTAGTTCCTTCTTTTTACCAAGCTCACCGAGATGAATACCTTTACATAACTGAAGGAAAACATCTTGCTTGGGGATTTATGGAAGTTCCACCCATGCTTGCCATATTAGCATGGATCAGTAATTTTTTTGGAAGTGGTTTATTCTTTATCAAATTATGGCCTGCCATTTTTGGTGCAGGTACATTTATTTTAACAGCTCGTATTGTTTTGAGTTTAGGAGGCAAAACATTTGCAGTGTTACTCTCATTCTTACCTTTTGTATTCACTGGCTATATTCGATTGTTTTATTTATTTCATCCTAATTTTTTAGACACATTTTTTTGGACCCTTAATGCTTACGCTCTCTTTTATTTTATTAAAACAAGGAAAAATAGTTGGCTGTATTTATTCGGTATCAGTATAGGATTGGGAATGATGAGTAAATATTCTACTGCATTCTTTGCCCTGAGTTTATTGTTGGGATTGGTTTTCAGCCAACATAGAACCATTTTTTTAAATA
>JAVHPL010000062.1:0-4535 GCA_036170555.1 Sediminibacterium sp.
AAGATCGAATAGGATTTAAACCGAATATGAGTATCTTGGATCTTTTATTTTGTGTAGGGCCCAATAGGGCTTTTTATTATCTAAAAGGCAACGAATTTATTGGGTAATGCATCTTCTTATTAACTTTATATTATCCAATTAATGCCTATTTTGACCTAGTAAATGTATTCCCCCCTAAGATGAAGATTTGTAGTGTTGTATTTGGCTTTTTATTGTTCTTTGCTTTTGAAATAAAAGCACAAGAATTCTCTAATAAAGGGAAGGATTTTTGGTTGGGTTATGGTTACCATGTAAGAATGGCGGTGGGGCAGCAGAACAGTCCTATTAATGGACAGGATATGATACTGTATTTTACTTCTGATCAGGATGCGAATGTGCTTGTTCAAATACCGGGAGTAGGATATTCAAAAACATATAAAGTAACTGCAAATCAAGTTACTATTAGTGACCCAATGCCCAAAACGGGGTCACAAGATGCTCGATTAACTGGACCAGGTAAATTTAGTTCAGGAATTCATATAACAAGCGATAGGTCAATTGTTGCATACGCTCATATTTACAATCAAAATGCTTCGGGAGCTTCTTTATTATTTCCTACTAATACATTGGGAAAGGAATATTATTCTATCAATTATAAGCAAAAGTCAAACGAACGAGCTTCCAACTCTTACTTTTTTGTTGTTGCAACTGAAGAAAATACTAACATAGGTATAACCCCAAGTGCCGAAAACTTAAATGGGTTAGCTATTAATAAAGAGGAAATTATTACCCTTAAAAAGGGGGAAATATATATGGTATTAGGAACCCAAACGTTAACAAATGAGTCTAATGTGGTTGATGTTTATGTTGGTTCAGATTTAACAGGGTCAAAAATCCGATCAATTGCATCGATAGGTAATTCATGTAAGCCTATTGCCGTTTTTTCTGGTTCAGGAAAAATTAATATTGATGCTATTATTCCAACATCTAGAACAGATCCAAATCTTACTAGCGCTGATAACTTGTTTGTACAAGCATTCCCATCAAATGCTTGGGGAACAAAATACTTAACCGCACCAACTTTTTCTCAACCTAATAATTATTATAGGGTTTGTGTCAAAGACCCAAGAACAAATATTAAATTAAATGGAGTGCCTATTTCAAAAGTTTTTCTCATAAATAATTTTTATTATGAGTTTAAAAATGGGAATCAACTGGGGGGTAATACTCCAACACCTAATTTGATAGAAGCTGATCAGCCAATCTTGGTTGCTCAATATTGTACTAGCCAAGGTGTTTCAGGTAATGGCACACCTGGGGATCCTGAAATGATATTTCTGAGTCCCGTAGAGCAAACAATTAATAAAATAACGCTTTTCTCTGCTTCTGAATTTAGAATTCAAAGTAGCTATATTAATATCATTATTAAAAATGAAGGAGTTAGTAGTTTTAAATTAGATGGATTGCCATTGGCTAGTAATAGTTTTAAGGTTCATCCGTATGAACCAAATTATTCCTATGCTTCTGTTCAAGTTGCAACTGGTGCTTCACATTCACTTTTTTCAGATAGCGGATTTAATGCAATTGCATATGGATTTGGGGATGCCGAAAGCTATGGATACAATGCGGGTACCAATATTGTAGATTTAAATCCACCTATCAATATTCGAAATGATTTTGCTAGCAGTGGCATTACCTATTCTGCTACCTGTACCAATGCGCCTTTTAAAGTATATGTATCCATCCCGTATGAAGCCACAAAGTTGGTGGTAGATTTTGGCAATAATGCTAGTTTAATAAGTGGAACCAATCCGTATACCTATATTCCAACGAATGGTCAGTCTGATTCTACCTATACTTCTAATGGCAAAACCTATCATGTTTATTTTATTCCCATTTCATATAAGTTTGGTGCTACAGGTACTTTCCCTGTTACCATTACGGCAACTACTTCCGTGCCTCAATCGGATGGCTGTAGTAATAATAATGATCAGGAAATAATTGACAATATCATTGTAAATGATCCTCCTATTGCCGATTTTTCTATTACCACTTCGGGTTGTGTAAATACTAATGTAAGTTTTACCGATCAGGGGAATGGATTTGGTAGACCATTTTATAAATGGACATGGGATTTTGGAGGAGGTGTTCAATCTTCTTTACAAAATCCAACCAAATTCATTAGTGATTATACTTCTTCTATTAAACTTACTTCCATTATAGATTATGGTTGTGTAGCATCGGTAACCAAAACGGTTGAATTATCTAATAAGCCCATCGCAGGCTTTAATTTTACAACGCCCAACTGTGTGAATACTGCAATTGATTTTACCGATATATCTTCTATTATTACCAGCCCCAACAACAATAAAATTACTTCTTGGATCTGGAATTTTGATAATGGGAATGCGGCTGATACTATATTTACGAATGCCAGTCAGCAACAAATTTATAGTACTGATGGTTCCAAATTCATTGGGCTTATAGTAAAATCAAATACGGGATGCACCAGTGATCCCTACCAACCAGTATTTTCTATCAAACCCACACCGGTAGCAGCTTTTAATACCCCCGCTGTTTGTTTAGCAGATGCTTTTGCACCTTTTACTGATGAAAGTACCATCTCTGATGGAACAGGTAATTCATTAACTCGTAAGTGGACGTTTACGAATGGAGTACCAACAACAACAACTATTAAAAGTCCTCAAGTAAGGTATGCTGCTCCCGGAGAATATACCGCCATGTTAGAAGTTCAAGGAGTTTCTGGTTGTTCAGATACGCTTTCCAAGAAATTTTTTGTAAATGGATCAAACCCAATTGCTGATTTTGGCATAATTAATTCCAATCCTATTTGTCTGCCAGATTCTATTCAAATTAAAAATAAGTCATTTGTAGATATTGGTAATATTACCCGGATTGACATTTTTTGGGATTATTTAAATAATCCTTCTCAAATTGAAACAGATGAAAATCCAGTTACTAATAAAATATACACACACAAATATATAGACCTTCAATTGCCAGCAGCACAAACCTACACTATTCGAATGGTTGCTTATTCTGGTGGTGGATCTTGTGTAAATGCAATAGAAAAAATTATTCGGGTTTATCCTCAGCCAAAAGCTAGTTTTATTACTTCAGCCGCTCAAATTTGTGCAGGACAATCTATTGATTTTCAAAATCTAAGTAATGGGGTTTCAAGCGAACCGTTGAATTGGAATTGGTCATTTGGATCTGCAGGTACTAATAATCTTAGAAGCCCTTCAAAAACTTTCCCTGATTCTGGTTTGTATAATATTAAATTATTTTTCACCAATACTGATGGATGTACAAGTGATACAGCAACTTCACCTATTACAGTACATCCAATTCCTAAAATATATTTAAAAGATAGAGTAACCCTTATACTAGGAGCTTCAGTTACACTTAGCCCTGATTCATTGTTTGGAAATAATTTAACTTATTTATGGTCGCCTTCTACATATTTAAACAATCCTACTTTACAGGATCCTATAAGTACAGCAGAAGATGATATCACGTATACACTAACATTAACAGGAATTGGAAGTTGTACTGCATCAGATCAAATTTCCATTTTAGTATTGCGGCCTCCTCAACCACCTAATGCTTTTTCACCCAATGGGGATGGAATGAATGATACATGGGTAATAAAATACCTTGAGCGATATCCCGATGCAACTGTTGAAATATTTGATAGATATGGGCAAAGAGTTTTTAGTGCTTTGAATTATACAACTCCTTGGGATGGATTTATACATGGGAAACCTGTTGCAACTGGTACCTATTATTATATCATCAATCCCAAGAATGGGCTGCCCATTCTAAGTGGTTCGGTAACTGTGATTAAATAAGGTATCATGAACACGATTCGTCTGTTTGTATCTATGGGGCTTTCGTTAATGCTTGTTTCTGTTTGTGCACAGAATTTTTCTAATAAGGGGAAGGAATTTTGGTTGGTATTTCCGCCTCATCAAGCTAATGTGAACAATTTAGCTACTTTATCTATCTATCTAACTTCAGATAAAAATTCTTCTGGTATCATTTCGTATAATGGAAACTCACAAACTTTTATTGTAACAGCAAACCAAACAACAGAAATTGTTTTAAATAGAGTGGCTTCATATATATCTGGTGCAGAATCGGCTAATACAAATACACCAGTAGATCAAGTTAGAATTGTATCTGGAAAAGGAATTAAAGTTACCGTAGATGATGGCCAGCCTGCCGTAGTTGCTTATGCCCATATGTTTGCAGGAGCAAGATCATCTGCAAGTTTAATTTTGCCCACATCCGTTTTAGGGAAAACTTATTATGCAATTTCTTGGAACCAAACCAATACATCCTTTCAAAGTGGAGAATTTGCAAGATCTCAATTTAGTGTGATTGCTACTGAAAATAATACCAGTATTAGAATCAATCTTAAAAGAAACGGATTGGCAGCAGCTTCACCCATATTTATTGATTTGCCCAAAGCAGGAGATATATATCAATTTCAAGACATACAAGACTTATCTGGAACTTTTATTGAATCAATT
>JAVHPL010000063.1:0-17149 GCA_036170555.1 Sediminibacterium sp.
CAGCAATTCTACTAGCAATCCAACTGGTTCCCCAAACGGTACTCGTAATGCATAAGGCTATATAGGCTTTTTGTTTAGATGTCACTTAAAATAAGCTAGTGTTTAAAATGTCTAGTACCTGTAATAACCATGGCTAAACCATTTTGAATACAATAGTCAAAACTATCTTGATCTCTCACCGAACCACCTGGTTGAATAAATGCTTCAATGCCTTCTGCATGGGCAATTTGCACACAATCATTAAAAGGGAAAAATGCATCAGAAGCCAACACGGCTCCTTTTAAATTAAAATTAAATTGATGTGCTTTATCAATTGCTTGACGCAATGCATCTACCCTACTGGTTTGTCCGCATCCCTTACCTACTAATTGCATGTCTTTAATTAAAGTAATAGCATTGCTTTTTAAATGCTTACAAATCATATTGGCAAATATCAAATTGGCTTTTTCATTTTCAGTGGTAGTTCTGCCGCCAACTTCATTCCATTTTTCAAAATTGCCTGTATCGGTATCTTGTGCTAATGTTCCGTTAAGGATAGACTTTACAATAGTTGAATTTTTAAATTGTGTTGGGGATAGTTGTAATAATATTCTGTTTTTCTTCGCTTTTAAAATGGCAAAAGCATCATCATTAAAAGAAGGGGCAATCAATACTTCAAAAAACAATGCATGAATGGCATTGGCAGTTTCTGCATCAATGGGTTTATTACAAACCAGTACGCCACCAAAGGCACTTTCTGGATCGCCTGCTAAAGCAGCATCCCAGCTTTCTTTTACAGTAGGTCTTGCAGCAATACCACATACATTGGTATGTTTGATAATGCCAAAAACAGATTCAGCAGTATCTCTAAAGTCGGCAATGAGTTGAATGGCTGCATCTACATCTACTAAATTATTATAAGATAATTCTTTGCCATTGAGCTGTGTAAATACTTCGCTTAAATTACCGTTGAATACTGCTTTTTGGTGTGGATTTTCTCCATAACGTAATACCTGCTGCGGTAATGGATTAAAATAATTGCTGATGGCAATATCATAATGCATGACTACTTCAAAAGCTTTAGCAGCAAATGCTTTACGTTGATCTAATGAAATGGAACCTTGTTGACTAATCAGTAAATTTTCCAGTGCAGCATAATCCTCTTTAGCAGCAATTACGGTAAGGTCTTGAAAATTTTTAGCAGCCGCACGAATCATGGCAGGGCCACCTATATCTATTTTATCTATAATGGCTTTTTCTTCGTTGGTATTTTTAAGTGTTTCTTCAAAAGGATATAAATCTACAATTACCAGATCAATTTCGGGGATATGGTATTGTTGCATTTCTACTAAATCTTGTGGCTCATATCTTCTACCTAAAATACCCCCAAAAACTGCAGGATGTAAAGTTTTAACCCTTCCGCCTAAAATGGAGGGATAGGTTGTTAAACTTTCTACTGGCACACAGGAAATACCCATATCTTCTAAAAACTTTTGAGTGCCACCAGTAGAATAAATGGTAATACCTAAAGCATTTAATTGCTGGGCAATGGGCCCCAAACCATCTTTGTAAAAAACAGAAATCAGCGCAGAATTAATTTTTTTTTGCATAAGCTTTGCTTTCAGCCCACAAGAAGTTAAATGGGGCAAAATTTAGAGATTGTATTCAAACGCACCCTGTTCGGGTACGGAATGATGGCGCAAATGTAAGTGCTCTGCTTCTTTTTTCCATTGGTGTATTTTCCACATTGCATTACTACAATCAAACACAAGTTGGTTGGTTTTTACCAATTGATTTATTTCACTAATATGAATAGGTCCATTTCCTGTAATGATAACGGCATCTACCGAATCTGGGTAAGGCTTTTGAGGTAAACTGTATTGACTATGTAGAATCAGTATTTTTTTTGTAGCTCCAACCAATAATTGAAAGGCTTGGGGCTTAATAGGTTTATTCATGGGCCTTGCAGCACGATATAAGGTGCGTGTAGGATGTATATAGTTGTTTATCCACAAGGAATGGTTGTATACAATTGGATTACCTAAATATGTATGATGGCAACCCTCCATAAGATCAATGGCCGTTGTTTTGGGTAGATTGTATACAATTAGTTTTTGCTGATGCATGGCAGTAAATAAATCATAGGCATCTATACAGGTAAATGCACCATAAAAAAATAAACCAATTAAAAAAGAAGGTTTATTTCTCTTGAATAGCCAATGGCTAATGGCAATGATGCAACCATATAAACAGATGGTTTGCCACAAATTAATTTGAATAAAATGAGTAACAGCAAAAGGAATTTGGGCTGCATTTTCTATGATTTGGTTCATCCAATAAATCAGTATGCCCGTGAATTTTCCTATTAGTGAAGCCAATAGAGGAATGGGTGTAAAAACAATCAAGGCAATTTCTGCATATAAAATAAATCCCGAAAGAGGTACGGCAATAAAATTAGTCAGCAGAAATAAATTAGGAAACTGATGAAAATAAAATAGTAGCAGGGGCAATGTGAGTATTTGCGCAGCAATGGTAACCGCAGAAAGTTCCCAACAAAATAGCAGCAATTTATTTTTAATATACACCAGCTTGCGAATGGGGGTAGAAAAACTGGCAATGCTAGTCACTGCTGCATAAGAAAGTTGAAAGCCAATATCCCATAGTAGTAAAGGATTAAAGAGTAATACACAGGATGCAGATGCCGCAAGGCTATTATAAATAGGTGATGTTCTGTTTTGCAGTTCTGCCAAAATAATAAAGCTGAACATAACGGCAGAGCGCAGTATAGAAGGAGCGGCACCTGTAAGTAAAGTAAATAGCCAAATGACCAATAATAAAACAATTGGTTTGATCCAATGAAAATAGCGGATGCTTTTGAAAGGCTTCAACAAAAATAAGAGGAGGCCATAAATCATGCCTAAGTGCAATCCGCTGATGGCTATAATATGAATCACACCTGTGCTGCTATACGATTGCAATAATTCTTTATCTACGTTTTTTTTATATCCTATTAATAGGGCTTCTGCAACTGCAGCAGTTTGATTGCCGGGAATATATTGGTTAATTGTTTTTAATACAAACGCTTTCATATTTTCTATTTGTTGCTTATGCCAAGTGATGGGTTGGTTGCCAGTAATGATGAAATCGGTTGGTTGTAAAAAACATTGGTAATATATTTTTTGTGCAGCGCTATATGTTTTAAAATTAAAACCTCCTGGGTTACTAGTAGCCGTAATGGTATCGGGTAATTTTCGAATAATTAGTTGCGTGCCTGGTTGAATTAATTGTACTTGATGACTTTCTTGATTGTTTCGTTCATTATTTTGTTTATTACTTAGCTGAAAATAAAGAATGATTTTTCCATTCTGCGTTAAGCCCAATGTTTTAGCATATTTGGGCGTAAGTGTAATTGGTTCTAACATCGTTACCTTCAATGGTGTTTGTAGTGCAACTATTTTTTTGGGTTGATGAAACCCAATCAGCAGGCAACCAATTGTAAAAAAAAGTGCATGAATAAAAATACCAGCAACCCATTGATACTGAAATTTTTTTTTAGTAGGTAATACATTAAACAGTAGCAGTGCAATGGCAGATATAACCACGATTATTTTTAACACCCATACTACTAATACAAAACTATTGCCCAATAAAATACCTGTAATTAAAGCAAGGCAAATACGAATAAAAGGAAGTTGATACCAAGCTGGTTCTGTAAAATTGGTTCGCATTACCCAACCTATGAAAAACGGCCACAATATTTGTTGCAGCCGTTAAAAAAGGATTGAAAAAAGGTAATAATACTTATCTACTAAGGTTCATGCTACGTTCTTTGTATAGCGTACGGAAATAAGGATCTCTTAAATCTTTTATAAATCGAATTGCTTCGCCAGTACTTTTCATTTCGGGTCCTAATTCTTTATTTACCCCAGGAAATTTATCGAAACTAAATACGGGTTCTTTAATGGCGTATCCTTCTAATTTTTTCTCCATGGTAAACTCACTCAACTTAGCAGCACCCAACATTACTTTGGTAGCAATATTTAAATAAGGAATTTGGTATGCTTTGGCAATAAACGGCGTTGTTCTAGAAGCGCGTGGGTTGGCCTCAATTACAAACACTTGATTATTTTTAATGGCAAACTGAATATTAATAAGGCCGCGAATATGTAATGCGCGGGCAATTTTTTCGGAATAATATTCCATGGTTTCCACTACCAATGGAGTAAGATTAAATGCAGGTAATACGGCATTGCTATCTCCACTATGAATACCTGCGGGTTCAATATGTTCCATCACGCCCATGATATGAAATTTCTCTCCATCAAAAATGGCATCTACTTCAGCTTCTTGACATCTATCTAAAAAATGATCTATTAAAATTTTATTGTTCGGCAAATGTTTTAATAAACTAATTACCGCTTTTTCTACCTCTTCATCGTTAATTACAATCTTCATTCTTTGCCCTCCAATTACATAACTAGGGCGTACCAATACCGGATAACCTACTCTATTGGCTACTTCAATGGCTTCATCTGCATTGTACGCAGTGCCGTACTCGGGGTAAGGGATGGATAATTCTTTTAATAAATCACTAAAACGACCACGATCTTCTGCAACATCCATATCATCAAAAGAAGTACCCATAATGGGGATTCCTTTTTGATGCAAGCGTTTGGCTAATTTTAAAGCGGTTTGCCCACCTAATTGAACAATTATTCCATCGGGCTTCTCTAATTCTATGATTTCCCAAATATGTTCCCAAAATACGGGTTCAAAATAAAGTTTATCGGCCATATCAAAATCGGTGGAAACGGTTTCAGGGTTACAGTTCACCATGATAGCTTCAAACCCACATTCCTTAATGGCCAATAAGCCATGAACGCAGCAATAATCAAATTCAATTCCCTGACCAATTCTATTAGGGCCAGAGCCTAAAACAATGATCTTTTTTTTGGTAGACGGAATAGATTCGTTGGAGTTGAGTGTAGGGTTCATTTTCTTCAGGAATTGCGCGAAATTACGATTACCCAACAATTTTGGCTATTATTTTTTATATACCGTACCGTTTTTCATTACCCATTGCACATTCAGTAAGGTTTTGATGTTTTTAAGTGGGTTTTCTGAAACAGCAATGATATCGGCAAAAGCCCCTTGTTTAAGTTCTCCAATTTTATTAGATAATCCCAATAAATCGGCTGCATTAATGGTGGCGGTTTGAATTGCTTGTAAATTACTCATGCCATAGCGAATCATAAACTCAAAATCGTTAGCCTCAGGTTTGCTCCAATCATAACCGCCAATATCGGTGCCATAGGCAATGGGAACGCCTGCTTTGAGGGCTTTTTTAAATAATTCAGGTTCGGACTGTGCAAAGTATTGATGAATAGGGCTACCCAATTTGGCCCTCCCTTCGGCAACAAAATCATTTACATAAATAGTAGGGCACCAGTACACTTTTTTTTCTGCCATTAAGGCAAGGCATTCATCATCCATCCCAAAGCCATGTTCAATACTGCTTGCCCCTGCTTTGATTGCTGCAATTACCCCATCTCTTGCAACAGCATGCGCAGCTAATTTTTTTCCAGAACGAATGGTTTCATCACCCACTGCTGCTATTTCTTCGGGTGTAAAATTGGGTAAGCTTCTATAACTGCCATCTGCTAGTTTTCGATACCCTCTATCTGCATAAATTTTTATCCAATCGGCCCCTCTTTCAATTTGCTGGCGCACTGCTCTACGTGCTTCATCGGCACCAGTAATTTCTTGTAATCCCTTGGGCATATTTAGTTCCCAAGCATAGTCCGATCCTTTAATTGGATAATGACCCGTAGTGTTGATGGCCAGTGTAGAAACAAACATTCTTGGTCCAGGAATGATATTATTATTAATGGCTTTTTTTAAATCGGTATCGGTATATCCTGCTCCTTCAGTTCCTATATCTCTGATAGTAGTAAACCCATTCATCAAAGCCTGTTTGCAACTATTTACTGCACGAATGGTACGATACGGAATAGATTCTTTTAGCACTTGCACATCATAATCTTCACTGGTAATATCTCCTTGTAATAAAACATGTGTATGGCAATCAATTAATCCGGGCATTACCGTGTAATTACTCCAATCAATTATGGTATCTACTTGTTGGGTAAAGCTACTCGCTGGTATGATTTGCTGAATGATATTATCGTTTACTACAATTACCTGATTGAATGTAAGTTGACCGCTTTTGGTATTTAGTAATTGGCCGCATTTGATAGCCGTAATTTTTTGTGTAAACCCTATCTGTTGAATGAGTAGGGCAGTAATGAGGAGTATTTTTTTCATGTTGCAGTTTATACGGAAAGTTAAAACATTTTTGTTGGGATTATCATACTATCGTACCGTACAAATTTCATCCCAACGGGAAGTATACATTGGGCTGCGTAATTCTTGCCGCATTTTCCAATTACGCTTGGTTCCCGATGAAGCAAATTTTACCATATCGTTGCGCATAGAAAAATTTAAGTTGTCTATGGCATTCATGAGCAGCTTGTTTTTATTGACTTTGGGGGGTGAAAATAAATTGCCTTGTATGGCTGTATCGGGTACAATATTACTTGCAATTACACCTGCTTTTTTATACACTTTGCCTTTTTCAAAAAGCCGCTGAACCAATGCCAAAGCGGGTTTAATGAGTTCATTAGTACAAGAAGTAGCTTGTGGAAGATGTATATACGTGCTAAAAGCAGGGCCATGTTTAAAATGGCCACCAGGTTCCATAGCTTCTTTGGTTACTACAAATACGGTGATGGTAGAAGCAGCGGAATGTTGCCTACGCAATTTTTCGGCAACTCTACTTGTATAGGTAGAAATGGCTTCTTTAATTTGTTCAATATTGGTTACGGGTTTTCCAAACATGCGGGTGGTAGCAATCATTTTTTTAGAAATATGTTCTTCGTGCATGGGAATACTTTCTATTCCATTTAATTCTCTGATCAATCGCATGCCTACTACACCACCTAGATTACGATGTGCAAACCCAATATTTTGTAAGCTTAAATCGAAGGCAGTATGAATTTGCAACATCCTAAGTTTATTGGCGTATTGCCTGCCAATTCCCCAAATATCTTCTACTGCTGTTTGATGCAATGCCTCTTCAATTGCTTTTGGGGTATCTAATACCAATACACAGTTGGTAGCCATTTTATGTTTCTTAGCAATTCTATTGGCAACCTTACTAAGCACTTTGGTAGGGGCTACGCCAATAGATACTTTAATGCCCGTCCATAATTCTACCGTGTTTTTAAGATGGGTAGAAAAATCAGTTAAATCTTTCAGGGCAATATGACTTAGATCAATAAAACATTCATCTACCGAATATACTTCCATGGTATTGGGTGGAAGCAGCATGCGCAGGGTTTCCATCACACGCCAACTTAAATCTCCATATAAATTATAATTAGACGAAAAAGTAGCCACCCCATATTTTTCAATAGCCGCTTTTGCCATAAAATAAGGGCCAGCCATTTCAACTCCTAATGCTTTAGCCTCATCGCTGCGCGACACAATGCATCCATCGTTATTGCTTAATACCACAACAGGTTTATTGGCCAGTTCAGGTTTAAAAAGCCTTTCACAGGAGCAATAAAAACTATTACAATCTATAATGCCAATCATAAAGTAGCGTGAATGGAATAAGTAACCACTCCCCAAACATGGGTTCTTTCACTAAAATTGATCAGGGGGATATGGGCATACTTACTATTTTCTGCAAGCAATACTACTTGTTGCATTTTTTTCTGAAAGCGACGCACCAATAAGTCTCCATCTAAAATAGCGATGATGATTTTGCCATCGGTTACCTGGATGCTTCTATCTACTACCAAGGTATCCCCATTAAAAATGCCCGCACCCATCATAGCATCGCTATTCATTCTAAAGAAAAAAGTAGCAGGCTTGTTGCTGATTAATTGCTCATTGAGGTCAATACCCCTTTCCATATAATCGTCTGCAGCGGCCCCAAAACCCGTGGCATTGGCGGTGGGTACTTCCCACTGATCATACTGTTTAGAGCCCTTGTAGGCGGCTCCATACCATTCATTCCCCTCCATAAATATATTTTGTAATACTAAATTATTTAGTAAATTTATACTAAAATAATTATCATTGATTAAAAATTTTATTTATGCAGGCAGGTTTTGTAACAACGCGATTGGGCAAGTTCAATAGGGCAGAACAATACAGTGAATATGTGTTGATGGCTTATCCGCAGGTATTGAGTGCTGCCGCTGCAAACGAACCGCGCTCTGTAGACGGCGCTGCACTTTCTATAACCGCTCCGCTTTCGGTAACTGTGCCTCCCATAGAACTGGCCGTATTTAAAGCCAAGGAATTGATGGAAGAAACCTTGCTGCGTTGGATGCATCGCATTATTAGCAATCAGCAACAATTTACTACGCAGTTGGCCCAGCGGATAGAAACTCCTACCGGAAAACTGCAATTATTTATAACCGATCGAACTCCTTTTCAGCAATTGGTGCAACAATTAAAAGTAGTAAGCCAATATATCAGTAGCAGTGATTGCCCCGAAATGCAGTTTACCCTTCGCCCACAATTAATGGGTGCAGAGCAGGCCTGCCTTTTTTCAGGAACGGTTGCCATTAAGGAATTGATCTTATTAAAAAAGCAACATGATTTTGATCGTTACCAGCAAGTGAATGTATTTGCATTGAGGCCTTGATATGTTTTTTCATGATGAATGAGTATTAACCCTCATTTACAGTGAAAGGAAAACCTTCAGATTCATCGACAACAGTGTTATTTTTTAATATATCCTGCATACTAGTGAGATTCAAAATTGGTAATATTATTTGCTTTACGTTGGCAATTGTAGTAAGTGTAGCTACAAAGGCTCTCACAAATGGGAATACGATAGCAATACTATTTGAAAAAAAGTAAGTAGGAAGATTTTCCAATGTTGCTTGATCTTCAAATATGAATTCTGCTGTGGTTTTAATATTTAAAATTGGAATTTCATTTTCATTATTAACATAAAAAGCAGTAAAATTAAAAGTAAGAGAAAACCTTTTTTGTTTTGGATAATAAACTCCTGTAGGTGAGAGATTAATTCCCAATTTGTGGTTCTCTGAAATAGGTTCACTGAAACTAAACTCAGTTACTTTATATGATTGAAGTGAAAAAGCACCTGGTTTTATATGTTCTGAATTATTATCCATACATGAAAATTAAGCAAAAAAAACCCCGAATTAATCGGGGAAGGTAATATTTCTTGATATTTGTCAAATTCATATTTATCTGGCGGTTGACATTCATCTTCAATTAAGATAAAAGATTGCTCACAGATTAGAGATTGAGCTAAAAGTTCTTTTTGTCTTTCTTTCTTTAAATCTTTACGCGAGGCATCCCATTTAATCCAATCTTCTTTAGTTAGATTGTCCAATACAGCATCAAATTCACTATTAAGTTTATCCCACTTACCCATCTTCAAACAATTTTATAAAAACTAAACTCTTGCTAAATTTTTATGTAGAACAAACTTAGTAATTATTTTTGGATTTTTTACCCTTATTTGTATCCTTTTTTTATAGTAAAACCCCTCAACTTCCAAATGTTGGCTACTTTCAGGTAAATCTTGAAATCTGATAACACAAATATTGTCCCAAAGTTTATATGCATCTAAAAATTCATTAAACTCTGGTAATGAAGGCTTTCTACCTAAATTTTCTTGACATTTTCTTGCAAATTTTTCTATATTATTACAAAACTGGTAATAATCCTCTTCATTAAAAACTGTATCAATAAAATCATCTGAATCAAATTCTAGATAAGCCAAATAGATAGTATAACGTGGATTTATAGGATTAGACTTTTTACTTTCACCCCACCATTTTGCAAAATATTCATCCTGCCAAAAATAGAATCCATCTCCTAACCATTGCTCATAACCAGTGGCTAATTTTGGAAAATTTAAGGCTGGAATGGTATAAGATTGTGTATGAAAAACCTTTAAGTTTGTTAATCTCATAGATAAAAATATATTACAATATATTTAATTTATTGATGTGTAAATAAAATTTGCTTAATAATCATGGCACAATCATCAATTGAATGGACAGAGATGACTTGGAATCCTACAACAGGATGTACAAAAATTTCAGCTGGGTGTTAAAATTGCTATGCTGAAGTAATGACAAGAAGATTGCAAGCCATGGGCATTGAAAAGTACAGCCAAGGTTTTAAAATACGCACACATGATGATGCATTAAATATCCCCTATACATGGAAAAGTTCAAAAGTGGTTTTTGTGAATTCTATGAGTGATTTGTTTCATCAGGAAGTTCCTTTAAATTTTATTCAACGCGTTTTTGAAGTAAAGAATAATACACCTCAACATACCTATCAGGTATTAACAAAAAGGGCGGACAGATTATATGAACTTCATCATTTATTAAATTGGACACCTAATATTTGGATGGGGGTATCGGTTGAAAATCAGCGGGTAACAGACCGAATTGATTTTCTTCGAGAAACAAATGCCACTACTAAATTTTTATCTTGTGAACCATTGATTGGGCCGCTAGTTAATATGAATTTAGATAATATTAATTGGGTAATAGTTGGAGGTGAAAGTGGTAGAAAGGCAAGACCAATGCTTGAATCTTGGGTTTGGGATATTCGGCAGCAATGCCAAGATCAAGGGGTAGCATTCTTCTTTAAACAATGGGGAGGTGTAAATAAAAAGAAAGCCGGAAGAGAGTTGGGCGGTAGAACCTACGATGAAATGCCCTTTAATTTGACCACATCTTTACTTTAAATATTACTACGGCTAATTCACAAGCATTAAGTGCCAACGAATCTTTATTTTCGTTGAAACAAGACGAACGAATGGAACCTGTTATTGAAGCGATTGAACAATTATTTGCCAAAGTATGTGGGGAAAAAGCAGAACGCATTGAAAAAATACCACAGAGCGGGAGTGACCGAGTGTATTATAGAATTTATGCAGGTAATAAAACCTTTATTGTAACGCATAGCATCAACACCAAAGAAACGGCTACGTTTATTTATTTTAGTAAGCATTTTAAAAATGCTGGCTTGCCTGTTCCATCCATTTATGGTGCTAACGAAGATCATACACTGTATATTCAGGAAGACCTAGGTATCTCCTCATTACTTAATCAATTAGAAGCTAATGGGCATAATGAGTATGTGTATAGCTTGTTTAAGCAGAGTCTTGCACAACTGGCCCGTGTGCAGGTATTGGGAGATAAAGAACTTAACTATGATTGGTGTTTAACAGCAAAAGAATTTGGCAAGCAGGCCATCATGAGTGACCTGCTGTATTTTAAATATTATTTTTTAGACACGCTGCAACTGCCCTACGATAAGCAAGCGATGCTAGAAGATTTTGAAGCATTAAGTACTTATTTAACTAGAACAGAACATAAGTATTTTATGTTCCGCGATTTTCAAAGTAGAAATATTATTGTACAAAAGGATGCAGTATATTTTATAGATTATCAAGGAGGAATGAAGGGCGCCTTGCAATATGATGTGGCTTCTTTATTGTGGCAGGCCAAGGCCGAATTAAGTGAGGCATGGAAAAATAGTTTGCTAGCTTATTATATGGATGAAGTAGATAAGCTATTAGAGAAACCATTAAATCGAACTAGTTTTATAAGTCAATATAATGGTTATGTGTTAATTCGTTTGTTGCAAGTGTTAGGTGCTTATGGTTTTAGGGGATTGTTTGAACGGAAGGCGCATTTTTTATCGAGCATACCCCTGGCATTGCAAAACCTACAATATTTTTTAAGTAAGGAGCGCATAGGAATTGATACACCCGAATTTGATAGGGTATTGCATTTGGTAGTAGCCCCCGAAATGGTAGAACGTTTTCAAGTGCCACAAGCAACTGCCGAAACGCCATTGGTGATTGAGGTTTGCAGTTTTAGTTATAAGCAGGGAATTCCGGTAGATGAAACGGAGAATGGGGGAGGATTTATATTTGATATGCGTGGAATATTAAACCCCGGACGATTTGATGAGTATAAAAAATTATCTGGGCAGGATAAACCGGTGCAAGATTTTTTAGAACAGCGCACCAAAATGGGCAAATACTTAAATAGTGTTTGGGATTTAATTGATATAACGGTAGAAAATTATTTAAGCCGAGATTTTGAACATTTGATGATTAATTTTGGATGCACCGGTGGGCAACATCGCAGTGTGTATGCAGCAGAACAAACGGCCCGGCATTTACGCAACAAGTATAAAATAAAAGTGAATTTAACGCATACTAATATGCATAACTGGGTAAAATAAATGAAAGCAAATGAAAGCAATGATTTTGGCGGCAGGATTGGGAACCAGGCTAAAGCCCTTTACAGATCATCATCCCAAGGCATTGGCCATGGTAAATGGGAAAAGTTTATTACAGCGAAACATTGAATATTTACAGCAGTTTGGGATTGATGAAGTAATAGTGAATGTGCATCATTTTGCAAATGAAATTATCAATACCATTAGTGCAAATAGTGGATGGGGATCGGTGGTAACCATTTCCGATGAAACCAAGGAAGTGTTAGAAACAGGGGGAGGGTTACAAAAAGCAGCATGGTATTTTAAAGGATCAACTGAATTTGTTTTGATGAATGCAGATATCTTAACCAATTTAAATTTGGGTAAAATGATTTTTGCGCATCAACAAAATAAACCATTGGCAACACTAGCCGTTAGTGAAAGAGATTCATCGCGAAATTTATTGTTTAATAGTAGCATGCAATTGGTAGGCTGGAGAAACAATGCAACAGGAGAAGAAAGAGGCCCAGTGCTTGCTATGCAAGATAGAACGGAAATTGTGCCCATGGCATTTAGTGGAATTCAGGTAATAAGCTCCTCCATATTTTCTGCTATTACGCGTGAGGGTAAATTTTCTATGATAGATGTGTACTTAGATGCCTGTGAAAATGATGCAGTACAAGGGTTTAATCATACAGGTGCTATTTTGTTGGACGTTGGTAAGCCAGAAAGCCTAGAAAAAGCAGCTACTTTATTTAATTAAAATGCAGCCACTACAATTTGCTATAATCGGATGCGGAAAAGCAGGAGCAATTCATGCAGGTCAAATAAAGCAATATGGGGAGTTGGCAGCAGTATGTGATATTGATGGAATAAAGGGAAAACTCTTTGCGCAAACGCAGGATGCTCGTTATTATCAACAGGCAAATGAATTGTTTAGCATAGAAAAAGAGATAGATATAGTAGTAATTTGTACACCCAATGGATTGCATGCTGCACAAGCCATAGCAGCAATGAAAGCTGGTTTTCATGTATTGGTAGAAAAGCCCATGGCCATAAAATTAGCCGATGCAAAAAAAATGATGCGGGTTGCAAAAAACACCAATCGGCATTTATTTACCGTAATGCAAAATAGGTTTAACCCACCCGTACAAGCAGTAAAAAAAATACTAAATCAGGAGCAATTAGGAACAATTTATAGTGTACAACTCAATTGTTTTTGGAATAGGAATGCCACTTATTATGCGGATGCATGGCATGGAAAAAAAGCCATGGATGGAGGAGTTTTATTTACGCAGTTTAGCCATTTTATAGATATTCTTATTTGGTTTTTTGGGATGCCTAAAAAAGTAACCGCTACATTAAATAATTTGGCCCATCAATCAACAATTGATGGAGAGGATCAGGGTGTGGTGATATTAGAATGGGGCAATGGCGTAATAGGCTCTATGCATTATTCGGTGAATGCTTATGAAAAAAATCGGGAAGGATCTCTAACCATTTTAGGGGAGAAGGGGATGGTGAAAATTGGAGGGGCGTACTTAAATGAGATTGAGTTTGCAGAAATTGAGGGAGTGAAAATGCCTGTAGAATTTGCGCAAGAAAGATATTTGGGAAATGACTTAGAAAATTATAAAGAACAAAATCACAAAGAACAAAATCAGGCAAACCAAACTAATCAGGCCAATGATTATGGAACTTATCAAGGTTCAATGCGCAATCATCACCATGTGTATGAGAGTATGGTAAATACATTGAAACATGGAAAGCCTTACTATACAAGCGTTTCAGAAGCTGTAGCTGCCGTTCAGTTGATTCAAGAAATTATGCAACAACATAAATAAAGGAATTCAATATCAATAACAAATTAAATAATATCATTAATCATTCACACAATATCAATAATAAATTTAGGCTCATCATTAATTAAATAATATGCCTCAACAATTCAACTTAATTGAATCCTGTATTCGTGATGTTATCATGGGTGAAAATGTAACCATTGTATCTCCGTGTAATTTGTATGAATGTACTATTGGGAACAATTGTTTTATTGGACCATTTACCGAAATTCAACAAGAAGTTGTGATAGGTTCACGCTGTAAAATTCAATCTCATAGTTTTATTTGTTCCTTGGTAACCATTGGTGATGATTGTTTTATTGGGCATGGGGTAGTATTTGTAAATGATGTATTTGCAAATGGAGGCCCAGTAAATGATGCATTAAAATGGAAGGCAACTAAAATTGGGGATCATGTTTCTATAGGCAGCAATGCAACTATTTTGCCTGTATACATTTGCAGCCATGTAGTAATTGGTGCAGGAGCAGTTATAACGAAAGATATTATGGAGCCAGGAGTTTATGCAGGAAACCCCGCCATTAAGCTGCGTTGATTTTTTTTCTACTTTTTATTTGAATAGCCAATATAAGCCAGCCACAAGAAATAATAAAAGCACTCAAACTAATCAAATACAAAAATTGATACTTCCTTAAAAAATAAGAGCGAATAGCCATTTCATCTGTTTGGGTTTTACCGAATACTATTTTTAAAACAGTATAAGTAAAATTGCCTAGCACAGGAATTTTACTCCAGTTGGTATAACGAACGGAATCGTAAGAATAGGCAGATGTGTAACCAGTATTGGTTTGTAGTTTATAATAAGCCCAATTATGTTGAACATCTTTAAATGAAGCTAGGCTACCATCTGGCTTTTTAAAATATTGTTCAAGCAATGGATCTAATACAATCCAATTACTTCTTTTTTTAGCTTCCACTACCATGTGACCAGCCGGATTATGTTGAACAGTCATGTGGGCAATTCTTACTTCGTATCCACCTGCTTTTAATATTCTAGCTAATACAGTAGCATAGCTTCCGCAAGCGCCATCTCCAGTCATTAGGTCAATGGCGGCAGGCCTAAAAAATTGGGCCTTTAATCCCGTTAATTTCTTTCCGCCAAAAATTAATTGACGATTGTATTCTAGTGTATGCGTCATTTGCATGGCTGCAACAAAAAAAGAATCAATACTTTGTGTAGGGCCAGCTTCTTCTTTAATTTTATCTACAATACTTTCAAACAAAGCATCTTCATATATGCTTTCATTTTTAAAATGAAAAGTAGAACTGAGGGTTATTCCCAGAAGAAAAATAATCAAACTTTTATTTACAATAAGGCGTTGGAGATATGATTTCATGTACCAATTATACTTTAATATAAATTTTCTTCTTATTCAATATATATACAATGAGCCAGTAAAAAGTAATCATAATAAGTGCATACAATAAAGATCCTACTCTTTCATCGGTTGCGATTGGTTTACAGATATGTTCGTAGAACCAAGGCAGAGGAGAAGTATATTTATTAGAACCATCTGGATGAATTCCATTGGGCCATCTTACTAAAGCCAATATCCTAGGTAAAAATCCACTGAGTACAAAAATGAATAAAGGGTTTTTGCCAAAAACATCAAAGAACTTACTCCAGTTGCTTTTAATATTTTTAAATTCAATCCAATAAATTAAGGTACCCAAGGTTAAAATAGCCATGCCCGAAGTGTAAATGGTATAACTACTGGTCCATATTTTTTTATTGATAGGGAAACTTAAACTCCATACATATCCAGTTGCCATCAGTATGATACCTGCAATGAGTAAGTTGGCCAACATTTCAAAATGCTTTCCTTTTAGTTGAATGTATTCACCAACCAAAAATCCAAATATCACTTGCACAATAGCCGCTGGGGTACTCATGAGTCCTTCTGGATCAAAAGGAAGGCCTTCCCCTTTATAAACATGGGTTACCCCCAATATATTGATATCAATTGTAGTACCAAACCAACCTGCTAAACTATAAGGATCACCTGCTTGCCCAGCAGCAAAACAAATAAACCAATAGAGCAATAAGATCATCATCCCCATGATAAATGCACCTTTGGTTTTACCATAATATACAATAATGGAAGCAAAAAAATAACAGAGGGCAATTCTTTGCAATACGCCCAAAATGCGAATATTTTCCCATGTTTTAACAACCAATGATTCACCACTCCATTTTACAAAAGGGCTCCAATTAAGGAATAAGCCAATGGCAAAAATCAGGAAAGTTCTTGTGAGTACTTTTTTCCAAAATGCAGCAGGGCCAGCTTGTTCAAAGCGAGGCATCACAAAACTCATGGCATTACCCACCGCAAATAAAAAGAAAGGGAAAACCAAATCGGTAGGTGTAAGCCCGTGCCAGGGAGCATGTTCTAAAGGGCCAAAAATATGACTCCAACTACCCGGGTTATTTACCAAAATCATCAATGCTACGGTAGCTCCACGAAACACATCTAATGAATAGTATCTATTGCCCATGTAAAAGGTTTAGGCTTTAAAGTTAATAGTAAAAAGGCTGAACTGTACTTTTTTGGGTATTGAATGTGTATTTTGCATGCAGTGAAACCATCCAAAACATATTTTATTTTCCTCTTTAAATTTTTGCTGCTATTTAGTGTACTTTATTTTGGCACTTACGCCTTTATAGGATTGTCTGTAGAGGGAGGAAGGTATATTCCATTTTTAAAACAAATAGATTATGTAAGTTGGTATAGACAATTCTTGCTGAAGAGTGCAGAAAAATTACTGCAATGGGCAGGGTACAATGCCTATACACGTGGCCCCTATTATTTATACCTTAATGGAAAAAATGGCATACAATTAATTTATGAATGTTTAGGAATTGGGGTGCTATCGTTTTGGGTTTCTTTTATTGTTACAGATGTAGTAGGTAATATTAAAATCAAGATCAAATGGGTATTGATTGGTTTGTTCACCATTACCTTGTTGAATATACTTAGAATTACATTCTTACTTTTAGCAGCGTATAAACA
>JAVHPL010000063.1:17249-19961 GCA_036170555.1 Sediminibacterium sp.
GCTCCTACAATGATTAATACTATTACCCCAGCACCATCAAAAGGAATAATAGCATCAGGTGGGGGATCCCCAAAACCAGGGCCACCACTACCACTACCAGGGCCACCCGGGTCAGCGGCAGCACGCATGGGGTTTTGATTATTGTTTAAAAAAGGGTTGTTATTGGGATCAGGATCTATGGTGAGCGCTAAAGAGTCATTAGGAATATACAAAGTATCCATTCCGCCAAGTATGGGCGCACCTAATTGCGAAAAAGAAGGCATAGAATTTAGTAAAACAATCAATAAAATAATATAGGTTCTTTTTTGCTTCATGCTCACTGGATATTGTACTGGCCTTACTTTAGTTACTGTTTTGAAAAAATAATTTTAGATGAATATTGTTTATTGGTTGATATATTCACCAATCTTAAGCGATAAACCCCATTGGCAAAATTACGATTGAACTGAAATTGCTGTGTTGCAGAAGACCCATTGTGATTAAGGTATTGGGCAAAAAGTATTTTCCCTTCGTTGTTAATAATAGATACTTGGTAATTTCCTTTTGGTAATTGATTCATTTGCAAATTAATGGCATTGCCCGTAACAGGGTTAGGATATACACTAATAAAATCTAGTTTATTATTTGTTTCGAGCATTACGATATTGCTATTAAAATAACCTGCATCATACTGATAGGTTTTAATTCGGTAATATACTTTACCAACAGGCAAACTACTATCAGTAAAGCTGTACGAGCTGCTTCCATTAACATAGATGCGCGAAAGTGTTGTAAATTCAATGCCGTTGATAGATTTTTCTACATCATACATTAATAAATTCAATTCATTTTGTGGTTTAAACGAAAGGATGGTTGTATTGCCATTTAAACTACCCGAAAGTGAAACCAATTGCGATGCAGGTTGAATAAGAATGGGTTGTTTGGCAATGAATGCAAAACGAGTGAAGAAGGAGGTTGAATCGGTGCTAAGGGTAGTGAATTCTACTTTAGTAGTGTCTGAATTGGGCTTAATGTAAATGTCTTTGTTTAAATAGCGATCTCTTAAAAAAGTAAGGGTACCATTCGATAAAAAATTAGTAGGAATAATGTTTAAAGTATAGTTCGTGTTATTATTTACCTTCCATAAACGAAGCGGGATAGAATCATTATTGACCAATAATTTTCTGCTTTCTATGCTGAGTAAATTAGTACCATTGGTATTGTTTACCAAGGCCATATTTTCATTGCCATTGGTTATTTTACCAGCGTCTTCGGTGGTAAGCACATTATTGCTATTATAATTGCTAAATGCCACTGTAGCACCGTCCATCAGAACGTTTCCTCGGCCATTTACATAGCGGTGTAAAATAAAGCGAACTGTATTTGGTTTGATGTTATTGCTAGGTGTATTGAAAATGCTAATTAAACTACTAGCTACATCTTTATTACTTTCTTTAATTTGAACAGTAGGGCTGGTGCTATTATCGTTTCTAATAAAGAAAGCTTGCCCCGGTTGAATAAGATTACTAGCATTTCCAACTCCGTTAGAATGCGTAAAACTAGAAAAATTTAGGTTAGTAGTAGTATCTCCAGTAAACGCTAATGTATTAATTACCGTAGCGTATACGCCATTAATGCCTTGTTGCGGATCAAAATACCAATACGTTTTTTGAATATTAGTTGTACCTGCATTCCCTAGAATACCATCCCATGTTATTGGGCTTGCGTAAGGGTTTGCAATTAAGCTAAATGCAGTAGTACTAGAACTGTTTAATGCATAAGAAGAAGAATGAACACCATTACTCACGCCACTTGTTGAATAATTCACATCACCATAAATGAGTTTGCCCGTTGCGCGGAGCACGGTGGCTGTATTCATGGTAGTAGGAGTGGGCGTTGCGGTAAGGTTCACATTTCTATCTCCCCTTATTAAAATTCTATAACCTCTATAGGGGTCCATTTGTGTAGATGCAGTATTGGTAACTGTAGGAAAGGAAGCGCCATTATAAGTAAACATAGATGCATTTCCTGTTTGGGTTCTATCTAAACCAGAACCAAGGTCTACACCAGGAGTACCAACTACACCCGTAATATGGGTGCCATAACCAGCAGGTGCAGCACCATTTTCTTGCCAGTTGGCATAAATGCTGCTACTAAAGGTTTGAACACCGGGGGTAAGATCTCTATAACTTCTAAAACCCGCAGGGATATATCTTTCAACCCTTACGCCACCAGATGAACCATAAGAAATACTACCTCCCACTTGGTCTACTCTTGCTGTACTTGTAATACCTGAAGAAATTAATCCGATAGTATTGTTGTTGGTATTGAGGTTGCCTGCAGTAATAATTAAATGGTTTATGATATTCACATTATCTTGTAAGATGGCCCCACCAGTAGCTCTGCTAAGAGTAAAAGTTCCTAATTGGTTATTGGTGCCTGATTGGCTAAAACCAATACCTGCAATGGTTGCACTTGTTCCATTTACTGTTAGGTTGGAAGTGGGAGAGCCAATTAATTTACCATTATTTAGTGTAGCATCTCCATTAAGGGTAAGGGTATTGCCGTTGATTGATAAAAAACCACTGGTATTAGAAATATTTAATGTTCCAGTAATCGTAAGGTTACCACCCAGCGTTTTGGTACCTGTACCACTAATGGTAAGATTTTGATAGGGGAGAGTAGGTATGGTTAGGCTGCCATTGGCACTGTATTCTATGGTAGAGTTTGTAC